>JANTGJ010000004.1 GCA_024762975.1 Candidatus Krumholzibacteriia bacterium | reverse complement strand
TTCTGGGCCCACTGGGAGATCGAGAACACCTGGGACGCCGCCTACTTCGAAGTCTCCACCAATGGCGGGGCATCGTGGACGGCTCTGTCGACAGCCTACACACAGGCCAGCAGCGGCCAGGGTGGCCAAAGCCCCGGCGGAGTGCCCTGCTACGACGACACCCAGGCCGGTTGGGTCTACAATTCGATCGACCTGGCACCCTACCTGGCCGAGACCGACCTGCGATTCCGCTTCCGCCTGAGCTCGGACACGAGTATTCACCACTCGGGCTTCTTCGTGGACGACTTCGAATTGATGGCCGTCCAGGAGCAGAGTGGACCGACGCCCGTACCCGAGCTACCAGCCGTCGCCGCTCGCGTTTCATCAGCCCCGAATCCGTTCAACCCGATGACCACGATCAGTTTCAGCGTCCCGCTGGATGGACCCGCCACCGTGTGCGTTTTCGACCTGCAGGGCCGTCTGGTCCGTACGCTGGCCGACGAGCAATTCGCCACGGGTGAGCACCAGCGGATCTGGGACGGCACCACCGACAGCGGCCGTCGTGCCGCCAGCGGCGCGTATTTCGTACTGCTGCGTGCGGGTGCACACACGGCGGTGCAGAAAGTCAGCCTGATCAAGTAGTCAGGTTTCATGCGACGGGAAGAACCGGCCTCATGACGAGGCCGGTTCTTTTTTCCTTTCCTGGTCCGTCCACCAGCCCTCCCCTTGTCCCGACCGTCCTTCTCCTGTATCCTGCCCTTTCGGTCCATGAAGGTTGCGCTCACCGTTCCCCGACGATCGGAGTCCGATGCTCAGCGAGAATTTCACGCAGACGATCTGCGCCTCGATCCGCGCCCATTGGGATGTGCCCTGCTTCAATGACCTCGACCAGACCGCACTGACCTACGGTGATCTGGCGCACCGGATCTGCCGCCTGCACGATCTTTTCGAGCGCAGCGGAGTCCGGCCAGGCGACCGGATCGCCCTGATCGGCCGTAACTCGACGAATTGGGGAATCACCTACCTCGCGACCGTAACCTATGGTGCCGTCATCGCCCCCATCCTGCCCGACTTCACCGCGCAGGAGATCGAACACATCGTGCGGCACTCCGAATCGACGCTGCTCTTTCTGACCGAAGCGATCTACGACCGGATCAACGAGGAACAGATGCCCTCGATCCAGGGCATCGTCAACCTGCGCGACTTCGGATTGCTGTGGGAACGGGATCAGGAGTTCGGCGCGGCGCTGGCCGCATCGCAGAATGGCTACCTTGAAAACCATGGCGCCCACTTGAACCGTGACGCTCTGGCCTTCCCCGAGGTCTCGAACGACGAGCTCGCAGCCATCGTCTACACTTCCGGCACCACAGGATTTTCAAAGGGTGTGATGCTGACCCACAACTCGCTGATGGCCAATGTGCGCTTCTTCAATGATTGCGTGGACCTGACTCCCGGCGACCGCATGGTGTCCTTCCTGCCCCTGGCCCATGCTTTCGGCTGCGCCTTCGATTTCCTGGCGCCCCTGTTGCAAGGCTGCCATGTGACCTTCATCTCGAAAATTCCCACCCCGAAGGTGCTGGTCAAGGCTTTCCATGAAATCAAGCCGGCCGTCGTGATGTCCGTACCGCTGATCATCGAGAAGATCTACCGCAGCCGGATCAGGCCCGTACTCGAAACCCCCAAAATGCAGTTCATGCTGAAAGTACCGGGCCTGAGGAACATCGTGTACGGCAAGATCCGTGACCAGATCTACGAGGTCTTCGGTGGCAACTACAAGGAATTGGTGATCGGTGGCGCCGCCTTGAATCGCGAGATCGAGGGATTCTTCCGAAAGATCGGCGTGAACCTGACTTGCGGCTACGGCATGACCGAATGCGGGCCGTTGATCAGCTACTCGAAATTCGCCGATCAGCCGCCCGTAGGCAGTGTCGGGCGCATCATTCCCTACCTCGAGTGCCGGATCGCCCACGCCGACGCGGAAACCGGCATCGGCGAGGTCCAGGTGCGCGGCGAGAACCGCATGTTGGGCTACTACAAGGACGAAGACGCCACAGCCGAGACAATCGACCCCGAGGGTTGGCTGCATACCGGCGACCTCGGGCGCCTCGACTCCGACGGCTTCCTCTTCTTGACGGGTCGCTCGAAAAACATGATCCTGACGGCATCGGGACAGAATGTGTACCCCGAAGAAATCGAATCCCAATTGAACAATCTGCCCTGCGTCGAGGAGTCCCTGATCCTGGAGCAGGATGGCAAGTTGCACGCGCTGGTTTATCCTGATGTGGAGTCGGTCGACCGGGCTTGCCTGAAAGGCACGCAGGTGGAGACCCTGATGGAGGAGAATCGCCGCACGCTGAATTTGAAGCTACCGGCATTCTCCAGGATTTCCCGACTCAAGGTTCTCTACGAGGAATTCGAAAAAACGCCGACCAAGAAGATCAAACGTCGTCTCTACAATGCGCTGAGCTGAAACGGAAACGAGGACTAGCGATGAAGATCAAACGCAAACCCACGGATCCTCTGATGATCCTGGAAGTCTCGGGCAAGATCATGGGGGGGCCGGATCACGAAAAATTCAAGGCGGAGATCTCGGATCTCATCGAGAACGGCTACAAGGACATCGTTCTGGATTTTTCCGGAGTGCCGTGGGTCAACTCGACGGGCCTGGGGATCCTGATCTCGGGCTACCACTCGATCAAGAATGCGGAAGGCAAGATGAAGATCTGCAACGTCAAGGAACGCGTGCTGAGCATCTTCTACATTTCGCAGCTGGAAAACATCTTCGAGGTCCATGAGACCCTGCAGGAAGCGCTCGACAGCTTCAACCAGTAGTCTCGTCGCCACGACCCGGGGCGCGGAACGGTTTCTACCAATCCGCGCCCGGTTTTCTCACCATCGCCTCGCAAACCGTATAGCCGAACTGCTCATACAGTCCGTGCGCATCGCGCGTGCGCAGCAGGTGCTGATTACAATCCTTGATATCCGGGTGCTCACTCAGGCACGCGGTCAGCCACTTGCCCAGACCCGCACGCCGGTAGTCGGAGTGGACCATCACGTCGCACACCCAGGCGAAAGTGCACTTGTCGGTCACGGCGCGAGCGAATCCGATCTGCCGCCCCTCGGTATACAAGCCCAGACAGACCGAGCCTTCGATCGATTTCCTGACCGTTTCCTCGTCCCGGCCGAAAGCCCAGTACGATTCCTGCAACGCGCTCACGATATAGTACAGATCCAGCTCCGTCTTGTCGTCGCTGATCCGGTACGGTTCCTTGTTCCATTCCATCGTCGCTCTCCCGTCGGCGGATCCATCCGCACTCGTTGAGAAAATCCCCCGTTGATCAGAATTCGGCCGACTTGGGCGCCCGTGGGAAGGGGATCACATCGCGGATATTCTTGATGCCCGTCGTGTAATTGACCGATCGTTCGAACCCCAGCCCGAAGCCGGCATGCGGCACGGTACCGTACCTCCGCAGATCGCGATACCACCAGTAGTGTTCCTTGGGCAGGCCCAATTCATCGATGCGCGCGTCCAGCACATCCAACCGTTCCTCGCGCTGGCTGCCACCGATGATCTCGCCGATGCCCGGCGCCAGCACATCCATCGCCGCGACCGTCTTCTCGTCGTCGTTCAGGCGCATGTAGAACGCCTTGATTTCCTTCGGATAGTCCATCACGACCACGGGACGATCGCACAGTTCCTCGCACAGGTAGCGCTCGTGTTCGGATTGCAGGTCCATGCCCCACTCGATCGGGTACTCGAATTTCTTGCCCGATTTTTCCAGCGCGGCCACGGCCTCGGTGTAGGTCATGCGCTCGAAGCTGCTTTGGACGAATTTTTCCAGGCGGGTGACGGCGGCCGGCTCGATGTGCTGCGCGAAAAAGGCCATGTCGTCCTCGCGCTCGTTCAATACGGCCTCGAAGATGTAGCGCAGGTAGTCCTCGGCCAGATCCGCATCGGCGTGCAGATCGGCAAACGCGATTTCGGGCTCGATCATCCAGAACTCGGACAGATGCCGGCTGGTATTGCTGTTCTCGGCCCGAAACGTGGGACCGAAAGTGTAGACCCGCGACATGGCGCAGCAATAGGTTTCCACCGAAAGCTGGCCCGAAACGGTCAGGAAACTCTCGCGACCGAAGAAATCCTCGCGGTAGTCGATCTCACCGTTTTCGGTGCGTGGCAGATTGGCCAGATCCAGCGTCGAAACGCGGAACAGTTCGCCGGCTCCTTCGGCATCCGAAGCCGTGATAATCGGGGTGTGGATCCAGAAGAAGTCGTTCTCGTGGAAGAAGCGGTGCGTGGCATGTGCCAGGCAATTCCGCACCCGCGTCGCCGCGCCGATCGTGTTCGTGCGCGCGCGCAGATGCGCCACTTCGCGCAGGTATTCCATCGAGTGGCGCTTGGGCTGCATCGGGTAGGTTTCGGGTTCGTCGACCCAGCCGATCACTTCGATGCCAGAGGCCTGGATCTCGCAGCTTTGACCCTTGCCCTGCGACTCGACCAACTCGCCGGTGCAGGCTACGGAGCAACCGGCGCTCAGTTTCCGGATCTCTTCCTCGTAATTCGGCAGATCGGACTGGGCCACCACCTGGATCGGATGAAAGCAGGTCCCATCGTGGACCTGCACGAAACTCAGGCCCGCTTTCGAGTCGCGGCGGGTGCGCACCCATCCCTTGACCGTCACGGTCTGGCCCAGGGCAACCTCACCCTTCAGCAGTGCGGAGATCTTCTGATCGTTTGTCGTCGCGGACATGGTCGTACCTTTCAAGGCGAACCGTTCGAATCGAGCCTGCCGGATCCACCCTTGCGGGCGGTCGAATTTTCGTCGGGATTCGGTCATGGCGCCCCCCGTTGGCGGGCCGCAGACCGGCAGAGGTAGGATAACACCTGGCCCGGGTCTGGACAACTGCCGGCGATCCAGAGAGTGATCCCGGGAAACCGCTTGCATCCGGGCGGCCGGCACGGCAAAATGCCGAGGCTCATTCGCGAGCCCGGTGCCTCTGGTTTCACGACGGCTCCGGTCACCTCGGCTCTCGTCCGGATCGTAGTCCCATGCTGAACCACCTGCTGACCCGCATCTACGCAAAGATCTCGATCGTCACCGACAACACCCCCCTGTCGGACGATGAACGGCTCCGTCTGGAGCACTACACTGTGTTTCTGGCCGCCGGCATTCCAATCATGATGGTCTTTTCCACCTTCCACCTGTTGTGCGGAGACTATCCGCAGGGCGGCGCGGTGGCAGCCTGCGGAATCGGACTGATCGTCGGTTGGGGATTGATTCGCAGGGGCCTGAGAGCCGTTACCATCTACCGGATCAACGGTGTACTCTTTGCCGGATTGCTGATCTATCTGGCGGCTCTGGGCGGGCAGGACGGATCGAAGATCCTGTGGACCTATACCTTCCCGTTGATTGCATTTTTTCTCCTGGGTCGCAGTGA
Organism: Candidatus Krumholzibacteriia bacterium; assembly: GCA_024762975.1. Taxonomy (GTDB): domain Bacteria; phylum Krumholzibacteriota; class Krumholzibacteriia; order LZORAL124-64-63; family LZORAL124-64-63; genus JANTGJ01. The sequence continues at coordinate 60,764 of JANTGJ010000004.1, read as the reverse complement.
GGGATGGTTCTGGGTCGTGGTCCTCTATTCGCTGTTGGCCGGAATCCTGATCCTGAAGGAATCGCCGATCCCGCTACACACCTATTCGGCGGAGTTCAGGACCCGGTTTCTGATTTCCTTCGCGATCGTGTCGATCGTCGCCTTCTGGTTCGAGTATTTCCGCGAAGAAAACCGGCGCCGCGCCGAAAATGAACGACAGCAGCTGGAAAAAGCGCTGGAAGAAGTAAAAGCGCTGTCGGGACTGTTGCCCATCTGTTCGGCCTGCAAGAAAATTCGCGACGACCAGGGCTACTGGAACCAGATCGAGACCTACATCCACCAGCACTCGGAGGCCCGATTCAGCCACGGCATCTGCCCCGAATGTATGGCTGAACTCTATCCTGAGGCCCAAGCCCTGTCGGAGTCGGCGTCGGACCCGGACACCGACCGACCCGGGGAAATTTGAACTAGGATTCGGACTTCGGTACCGGCTCCCGCTGCGCCAGGATGACCCCGACCAACATCAGCGCACAGCCGGCCATCGCCCGCGGCGTCAATCCCTCGCTCAGAATCAGCCAGCCACCGATCACCGCGAAGACCGACTCGAAACTGAGGATGATCGCCGCGTGTGCCGGCTGGGCATTGCGTTGGCCGACCAATTGCAGCGTGTAGGCCACACCGACAGACAACAATCCGGCGTAGGCGATCGGCAGAGCGGCAGCCCGAATCGACGCCCAGACAAAATTCTCGAACAGCAGCGCGCCCAGCAGACTGAGAACCGAGCACACCGTGAATTGACCGATGGCCAGGCGTAGCGGATCGATCCGATCGGAGACCTTGCCGACAGCCAGCACATGCGAGGCCCAGAACAAGGCTCCGATCAGCACCAGGCCGTCGCCGGGTTCAATGGACGTCCATCCCTGGACGCTCAACAGATACAGCCCCACCGCCGCGAGCAGCGCGCCCCACCACGTCCAGCGCCCGGTTTTCTGCCCTGTCGCCAAGCCCAGGATCGGCACGAAGACGACATAGAGGCTGGTGATGAATCCCGCCTTGCCGGCCGTGGTGTAGACCACCCCGAATTGCTGCAGAGTCGAGCCGCCGAAGATGAACAACCCCGTCAACAGGCTGGCGCGCAGACAGTAGCCGTTGCCGGCCGGACGCGCCGGCGCCAGGCTGGTCCCGCGACGGGACAGGAACCACGCCACCGGCACCAGCGCCAGGGCGCCCAAACCGAAGCGGATCCCGTTGAAAGTCAGCGGTTCGATGTGACGCATTCCCACTCGCTGGGCCACAAAAGCGAAGCCCCAGATGGCGGCAGCCAGCAACAGGACGAGGTTGGCGTTGCGTCGAGCGGAATCCATGGCACAATCCGGAGATCAGGGTGCGAGTTCGGACCGGCGGCGCCCCCGCCGGACTCCCCAAGTTACTCGCTCGTTCGCCCACCTCCAACGGGAAAGGTCTCGCCGTGCCGACCCTTGAACTCCCCCTGATTCCCTTCCCGCGGCACTGGTCGCCCGATGGGGAAACGATTGCCGCCGAACGGGTCGCCGGACTGCCGATCCATACCGAACCCGCCGAAGAGGGCGGGCCGGAGGAGTACACCCTGGAGATCACGCCGCGGTTCGTGATCCTGCGCGCAGCGGGAGAGTCGGGCCTGCGCCACGGCCGCACGACGTGGGACCGGTTGCTGGCCGCCGCGGCGAGCGGATGCGATATCCCCTGCGGCCGCATTCAGGACGGTCCGGCTTTCGTTTGGCGCGGTATGCTGCTGGACTGCTGCCGCCACTACATGGAACCGGATTTCATCCTGCGCATCCTGGATCTCCTGGCGCTGCACAAATTCAACGTGTTGCACTGGCACCTGACCGAAGACCAGGGCTGGCGACTCGAAGTCCCGGGCCTGCCGGGACTGACCGAGGTAGCCGCCTGGCGACAGGGCCAGGAGGGCACACGGTACGGCGGATTCTACACGGCCGAAGAGGTTCGCCGCGTTGTCGAACACGCCGACGGACTGGGCATCACCGTCGTGCCGGAGATCGAATTGCCGGGGCATTGCACCGCCGCCCTGGCCGCCTATCCCCAGTTGTCGTGCACCGGAGGACCCTTCGAGGTCGAAACCGGGTGGGGTGTTTTTCCCGAGATCTACTGTGCCGGCAACGACCAGGTCTTCCGATTTCTGGAGCAGGTACTCGAACATGTGCTGGATCTCTTCCCTTCACGGTTCATCCACATCGGAGGCGATGAGGCGCCGAAGGATCGCTGGCGCGAATGCCCGCGTTGCCAGAAACGAATTCTCACCGAGGGCCTGGCCGACGAAAACGAATTGCAGAGCTGGTTCGTGCGGCATTTCGACCGCTGGCTGTCCGAACGCGGCCGTCGACTGATCGGTTGGGACGAGATTCTCGAGGGCGGCCTGGCACCCGGGGCCACGGTGCACTCCTGGCGCGGATACGAAGGAGCGCTCGCAGCAATCCGGGCCGGACACGACACCGTCGTCTCTCCCACCTCGCATGCCTACTTCGACTACCCCGCCGACCAGTTGCCATTGCAGCAAGTCTACACTTTTGACCCCATCCCCAACGAAGCGTCCGACGACGAGCGGGACCACGTTCTGGGGGGCCAGTTGAATCTCTGGACCGAACGCTGCCCGCAGGAGCGCGTTGATTTCATGCTTTTCCCGCGCCTTTGCGCGATGGCCGAGTGTTTGTGGACCGGGGCCGACCGTCCCGGATTCTCCCACTTCGCCAGGCGCCTCGGCCGCCACCTCGATCTGCTCTGCGCCGATGCGGGATTCCAGGTTCAGGCAGGTCCGGCTGGCAATTCTTGACCTGATTGTCTATTTTAGGCTCGAGAGTCGGCAGGGCCGGCAGGCAACTCGGACGATTCAGAGACGGAGAGCGATCATGCACGATGGATGTACGGGACCGGATGCGGGCGGCCAGGCGGTCGTAAACAAGGTTCGGATGATGGGGTTCTCCCGGATGCCGATCCCGATGGCCCTGGAGCTGACCTGCTCGAACTGCGAGAAGCCGTTCACGATGACCCACTTCGAGACCTCCTGCCCCGAGTGCGGCATGGTCTACGGCGTGACGCCCTGTAGCGCGAATAACCCCGGCGCGGTGCAGGCGGCGGGAATCGGCTACTAGCAACCCCGCGACGGGTCGAGAAATCAGTCCGTGGTGGATTCGAGCACGAAGAGACGGTGTTCCAGTTCCTTCAGCGGCAGGAGATCTCCCTTACGGGACGCGACCTCGATACCGCGACGATAGACATCCAGCGCCTCGGCCTCCCGGTCGAGGCGTTCGAGTACCTTCCCCCGCGAAACATACAGGGCGCTGTTCTGCGGCTGCACCTCCAGCGCGCGTTGCAGATGCTCTTCGGCCGCAGCGAAATTATCCAGATCCAGCAGGGCGTTGCCCAGGCCCATCAACGCCAGCCCATCCTTGGGGTCGGCCGCGAGTACTTCGCTGAACATCGTCTGTCGCCGTTCGGCGTCCGCACGGCGATGGGAGGCCGCCTCAGCCTCACGGATCGCGCGCTCTTCGACACTTTCTTCACCGCCAAAACGCATCAGGGTGGCCTGCGCCTTCTGGCGCTCCGCCTCTTCCTTGTCGCCGATCTTCATATAGAATAGCGAAAGATTCGTGGACACCATCGGTTCGTGCGGGGCGACCTCGGCCAATCGCTGAAAAACGTCGATCGCCTCGTGATAGCGTTCCGCGCGGCCCAGGATCACGCCCAGGGCCTCGTACGCGTCGGCCAGCTGTGGATCCAGCCGGATGGCCTCCTCGAGCATCGATGCGGCCCGGCGATCCTCACCCTCGTGAAAAATCCGCAGAGCACGACGGTGCAGTGACGCCGCCCGCTCCCCATCATGCGCCGCCGCGTGCAGCGGCAACGGGACGACCTCGGCCTCCAGGTCCAGGTCGCCGGCCTGAAGTTGCAGCCGATCTCCGGAGCGGCGGTGATCGCGGTCCAGGTAGGCCAGCGCCACGACCTTGTCGTGCTGGGCGGAATACCCGGCCGAAGCCCAGGATCCGATCTTCTCGTCTTCAACCGTGAGCAGCGCTTCGCCGGCCACGGGCACCTGATCCGGGGTCAGGTGAATCGGCTCATGCAGCAACAGACCACGCAAGGCGCGCGGTACCGAACCATAGGTGCGAATTCGGGCCACGACTTCCTGTCCACGATAGCAGCCCTTGGTCCAGCTGACCGTGCTCTGCTCCAGGCCGGTGGCTGGGAGCAGGGTACGCCCCGGCTGGAAGTCGAAGCCGGCGCGCGGCGTGCCCGCTTCCAGCAGAAGCCAGCGCCACACCTCTTCCCCCGCATCGCATCGATCCAGATCCACGAGTCCGGCCCGGCGCGCCGCCGACGCAACAGAATCGTCCAAAGACGGCGCCAACAGCAGCCCCCCCGGATCTCCGGTCCACGAATTTTCGATCCACAACGCACCGGGAATCGGTTCCAGCGCCGCACGCATCGCCGATACCTGGGGCCCCTGTAGAAGCAACCCGGCGAACTGGTCGGTGGCGACTTCGAGCAGCAGATTCTCGCTGATCCGCGAAGCTTCCAGGTCTTCGAGCAGTGAAGGAATCTCGGCCTGGGGCAGCAGCATCAGGAAGGAAGCGAACGGTTGGCCTCGCTCGGGCAGACGATACACCGTCCCGTGCGCGAGCAGCCCACCCGAACGGGTCAGTCGCGCCGAGGCCTGGCAGTTCCCCGCTTCCAGATGTGCGATGTCGCTGGTCAACTGAGTGTGCAGAAAACTCGTGGCATCGGGGCCGGCGATCAGCAGGGCTCCCCATCCGGGCGTGGCGGTCCAATCGGCAAAGAAACCGATTTCGCGTGCGGACCGGGCGACCGTCCGCGAGTCGACCCGCCCGCCGGGTTCGGGCACCGGCTGCATCAGACCGCGAAGCTCTCGCCGCAGCCGCAGGTATTGGTCGCATTGGGATTGTTGAACTGGAACCCCTTGCCGCCCAGGCCGCCCTGATAGTCCAGAGTGACATCCCGCAGATAGATCGAGCTCTTCGGATCGAGGTATACGTCGAATCCGTCCTGGGCCACCACGACGTCGTTGTCGCGCGGCTCGGAAAATTCGAGTTTGTAGGTCAGTCCCGAGCAGCCACCACCGGCCACACCCAGTCGCAGTCCCGGGCCTTCGTTCTCGCCCGCCGCGATCAGTCGACGGACTTCCTGCGCGGCGGCCGCCGTCAGGTTCACGGCCGACTGGACGGTGCCCGGCACCTCCGTGGCGATCTCGACCGTCACCGCGTCGGACTTCGCCTGGGCAGAGTCCTCGGTTCCCGGTTTCGATTGGGAGACCCCAGCGATCTCGGGCTGGGCGGCCTCGCCCGGGCGCGTGTAGTAGCTGCTGAGAGGTTGAATTTCCAGAACCTCGCCGGCTGGGATGGACAGGCGCTCGTGCTTCGCCCACACGCCGAAACGGGCAGCGCGCGCCAGGTACTCGCTGCGTGGCATCTCGCCCGCGTCGTCCGCGTGTTCGTCAACGTCCAGCAGCAGGACCTTTTCGCTGTCCCGCTCATGGCAACGCCCCACGACGACGCTGTCATTCATCGTCACCGCCACGGTGATTCCGTGCAACGGGTCGCTGGTATCATGAAAGGTTCCCATCTCGATTTCCTCGTTTCGGATTCCGGACCGTGCCGGATCAGTTGCAGAACTCGTCGAATGCGGCAGTCAACTCACGGGCGATCACCTCGGCCGACTGCCCCTCGATCAGGTGACGCGGCAGGAAGTGGACGAGTTCACCGTCGCGGAAAAGAGCCACCGAAGGGCTGCTCGGAGGCACCGGGCCGATCATCTCACGGGCGCGCTCGGTCGCTTCCAGGTCCTGGCCGGCAAATACCGTCGCTGCGTGATCGGGACGACTGTCGTGCTCCAACGCCGCCTTGAGTGCCGGACGAGCGCTTCCAGCGGCGCAACCGCACACGCTGTTGACCAACAGCAACGAGGTACCTTCCTTGCGGGCGAAATAGCGGTCCACCTCGTCGGGCGTACGCAATTCCTGAACGCCGACCTCGGTGAGCTCGGCGCGCATCGGGGCGACCATCTGCTCGGGATAGGGCATCTCGACTTCTCCTTGGACTGAATTTCTTTCGGATCCGTTTCGCGGAACGGACTTCTATTTGCAGGTATGACTAGAAAAGAATACCGTTTTTGCCAAGTTTTATTCCGCAATTTCACGACAAACCCCGCGTCGAACACGCGATTCCACCCCACCATTCTGCAATTTAACAAGTTGTCACAGATTCGAAATAATTCAGGACTGATTTTAACCGAATTATTTCGTGCAAATAATGATGTAAGGTGCTATTATTGAAATCTGGACTCAAAAACACTGATCATCGTGGAGGACATTCGATATGGACAGCACCAAGAAGGAATATCAGAAACCCGAAATCTCGACCGAGAAGGTCGAGTTGGGTGTGTTCGGCTGCTATGGGGGACGGGGCGGTCGACGCGGCGGGCGCGGTGGCCGAGGTGGTCATGGCGGTCACGGAGGCCGACGTGGCGGTTTCTGGAGCCTGTTGGATTTTCCGCTCGGCGACTAGTCGAGTTACCTACTGCAGCGCTTGAAGAGCGACCCCGGATTTTCCGGGGTCGCTGTTTTTTATTCGGGTTCGTGGAGCTTGTCGCGTGAGGTGGATACGGGCGCTAGTCGTTCAGCGCCTCGTGCACCTTGCCCACCATTTCGGGCCCCGGACGCAGCGTCTTGTCGCCCTCGTCCTTCCACTTCGACGGGCAGCCCTCGTCAGCCTTCCTGGCCAGGTAGAGATTCGCCTTGAACTTGCGCATCAACTCGTCGATGTTGCGGCCCATGTTGTAGAAGTTCACCTCGGAATTGAACAGCGTGCCGTCCGGCGCGATGATGAACGTTCCCCGCAGCGCCAGGCCCGAACCCGGATCGTATACGCCGAAGAGTTTGGAGACGGTACCGGTCGGATCAGCGCCCATCAGGTACTGGACATCTGCCAATTCCTTCTCGTCGCGTTTCCACGCCAGGTGGGTAAATTCGGTGTCGGTGGAGACGGTGATGAGCGCTGCGCCCATCTTCTCGAAGCGATCCTGCTGCTCTGCCAGAGCAGCGAACTCCGTCGCTCATACGAAGGTGAAATCGGCGGGGTAGAAGAACAGGATCGTCCACTTGCCTGCGTCCTTCTGCTCGGCCAATGTGACCGGTTTGAAATCGTGCGCCTGGGGATCGTAGCAATTCAGCTGGAAATCCGGCACCGGGTGGCCGATGCGGACCCCATTGATCATTTCAGACATGACGTCCTCCTCGTGGGGGTTCGGGAATATCGAGAATGGCGACATGATAAACGAGATTGAAATTGCCCGCACACAGGAGCGGCCTCAATCGACACGAATGGACAGAACCCGCATTTCGCGCCCCTGCCGGACCTCCAGCACCGAATCGTGGCATACCGGACAAACCGCCGCATAGAAATCCATGGTCGATTCCTGGCCACAGGCGGGACAGTGCCCCAGGCCGGGTACCTCACGGATCACCAGCTCCGCCTGTTCACCGATGGAGTGGGCGCGAGCCGCCTGAAAACAGAACTCCAGCGCCGGGATCTCGATCCCGGCCAGAGCGCCCACCTCGACTTCAATCTCCTGGATGACCTTCGCGTTCGCTTGCCGGGCTCGCTCACTGGCAATATCCAGGATGCTGGTTACGATCGACATCTCGTGCATGGAAGGATCTCCTGAACGGCGCCGGGGCCGAGCTGATCGTCGGGTCATTTCGACACTCTGCACCCGGTCTGCCCACGTGCGGCCGAGTGCCTAGCGATCCGGCCAATCGGCCGAGGCCCGTAGATTCTCGAACCATTCGTGGCTCTCGAAGTCCGATCGCTTCATCAATCCCCGATCGAGGCAGAACTGCATCCACTGGGCTGACTCTCGCGTCATACCCGCCAGGCTGTAGCAGGCCGCGGCGTGGTAGGCCGCCCGCGGGAAGTCGGGTTGAATGCCGGCGACCGCCGCGAACGACGCCGCCGCTTCATCGAATTTTTGGAGCTGAACCAGCGTTGCCGCCAGATTGCTCTGATACTGCGGACTCTCCGGTTCCCGTGCGACGGCGGCCCGGAAATCAGCCTCGGCTTCGTCCAGCTTCCGTGCGTCCGCCGCGATGCGGCCACTCATATCGTAGCCGCGCGGATCTTTGGGGTAGCGTTTGAGAAACTCGGCCAGTTCGCGTGCGAGATCCTCGCCGCGCTGCAAGCCGCGCAGGGCCAGCAGGCGATTGAAGCGGATTGCACGGCTGCCATCATCCAGCTTCAGGGCCTGGTCCAGCAACCGCAGTGCCTCGGTGAAACGCTTCTGGTCCATCCTGGTAACTGCTGCCGAGGTCAATGCGGCCGGGTCGTCCATCGGGACCCCGACGACCGCTTCTTCGCGCGACCGGGCAGCACCCATCTCGATCTCGATCAGCGACGCCAGCAACCCGTCCTCCGGATTGGCCTGGGCCGCCGCCTGCCAGATGGCCAGCCCCGGGCCGACCCGTTCGACCCCGCCCGCGGCCGCGTATCCATCCAGCACGGCTGCGGAAGAAGCACGGTATTTGGCCAGTACGGCCGGATCGTAGTCTCCACGTACCGCTAACGACGAAGGATCGCGCAACCGCTTCATCCAGCGCAGATTGTCGGCGCCGTGATAGACCGGGCTCTTACGGCGGAATTCCTTGAGCATCGTGAATTCGATTCGCGGACGCGCCCAGGTGTTCAATGCGCCCTCACCCAGTACTTCGAGCAGACGGTCGCGGTCGGCCAGGTACAGCGACGCCATCACATACGGGTCCTCGAGATGCAGTGATCGCAGATCCGCACCCGAGCCCGGCGCCTCGCCATAGCGGCGGATCGCATCGAGATCCATCACCAGCGGCTGCCGACTGCCGGCGAGCACCAGGTTGGACGGCGCCAGCCAGTAGACGGCCACGTGGTCGAAGGCCGTAGCGAAGCCGCGTACGATGACTTCCATCTCGGAAATCGGCAGGTGACTGGCCAGCCATTGCACCATCACGCCGTCCTCCGTCAGGCGATCGCGGCACAGCTCGTAATACTCCAGGGCCAGCAATGGCCCATTGCCGGCGTACTCGGGATTCAATTTCGAATCCGAACTGATGATGTCGTAGCGATCGCCGCTGGTCAGCAGGAACTGCACGCCGTCGCCGATGTGGATCTTCACACGCGGATCCCGCAGCACGTTGCGATTCGCAGCCGTGAAGAACTCGGCCCCCTGGACCACTCCGGGCACGATCTCGACACATTCGATCATCTCGAGCTGCGAATAGGTCGCAAGCGATCCAAGCGTGATCCCGCTGCCCAGCCCCACCGAGAGCGTATGCTTCGCCTCGGGCCGCAGCGCCAGCGGCAGGTGCGCCAGGATTTTCTCCTTGCCGATGATGCTCTGCTCGGTTCCGCCGATATGGAATCCGTCGACGCTCATGTGGAGGTCACCGGACGGTTTGCGGTAGACCCGCGTGTGGCCGGCATGGTCCTCGCGATCGAACAGCACCCGATCGGACTCGGTCTGGGTATCGGAAAGCGGCGCGCGACCGAAGCCGGCGGCCAGCGGAGCCGAGACCGCCAACACCACGGCGACAGCGACCGCGGCCGGTAACTGCTTCGATCCGGGACGCCGGATCAGGGCATGCAGGGTCAAGCCCAGAGCCACGTTCACCAAGGCCGTTCCCACCAGGGCTCCCTGTGCCGAGAGCAGCGGCAGCAGCACGAATCCCGCAACCAGGGAACCGGCGATCGAGCCCAGCGTGTTCATGAAATACAGGCGCCCCACTCCCCCGCCCAGCCGATCCAATCCGACAATGCCGATCCGGCTGACGAGGGGAAAGGTCATGCCGATCAACAGCGTGGGCACAGCCATCACGCCGAACGCCAGGACAAAGCGCCGCATCAGGTAACTCGTCCAGCTCAGACCGATATGGCTGAGCGTGTTCGACTCGCCCAGGACCGGCAACCAGCCCCAGATCAGCAATACGGTGGCCAGTGCCGAGGCTCCGGCGCCGATCTGCACCCAGCCCAGCAGTGCCGCCGGTCGCGCGCTGCGGTCGGCCAGACGCCCCCCCACCCAACCGCCGGCCGCCAGGCCCAGCAGGAACGTCGTGAGCATCGCCGAAAAAGCATAGGTCGAGTTGCCCAGGAACGGTTGCAGGCCCCGTGTCCAGTACAATTCGTAGCCGAGCGAGGCGAATCCGCTGAGCGCGAAAATGGTGCCCAGCAGTCCAAAACGGAGGGTTGCTTCCGTCGAGGTTGGTTGGTTCGCGGGCGCTGATTCCTCGGTCGATGCCTCGATGGTCTCCGGCGCAGGGGACGGTGCGGGCGCGGTACGCGCCACGATCAGCACCGCAACACCGATCAGGATATTGAGAGCCACAGCGATAGCCACGCTACCCTGCAGCCCGATCCCGGGAATCAGAACGAAGCCCGTCAGGAAACAGCCGCCGACCGCTCCAAAGGTGTTCACCGCATACAGCAGGCCCAATCCGCGCCCGAGTCGATCGGCCTGCCGTACGACGAACCGCGCCAGGATCGGCAAGGTACCGCCCATCAGGAAGGTCGGGGGCAGCAGCAACAGCAAAGCGATCAGAACCCGCAGAACCGCCACGGCGGGCGCGGGCAAAGACGAAGCCACCGAAGCGTAGAGCGGAGGCGCCAGCAGGATCAAACCGTAAACGAGCGCACCCAGCGCCGCGATACCGAACTCCAGACCGGCATAGGTGCGCAGCAATCCCGTCCAGCGATCCGCGCGATCTCCGAAGTAGCGGCTGCCGAGCGCCAGTCCACCCATGAACGCCGCCAGCACGGTACTGATCGCAAACGAGGTCCCCCCCAGCAGATGACTCAACAGACGAATCCAGGCGAGCTCATAGATCAGGCCACTTACACCCGAGAGCGTGAACAGGAGCAGAATCAGGGCGGTGCTGCGTTTCATGGGCTGCCTCTTTGCGGGTGACGGGATGCGCGATCGAAACGAAAGTGTGCGGGAGCACCGTGGGACTGTCAAGCCGCCCCCCTGCCGTTCCGGGCAAACTTGTGTATCCTGATCCGAACCCATCGACTCCCTGGAGGGAACAAGATATGCCCAAACGCTGCGAATGGTGTGGATCCGACCCACTTTATCGAGCCTACCACGACAACGACTGGGGCGTACCCGTTCACGATGACCGCCTGCTATTCGAAATGCTCATCCTCGAAGGCGCACAGGCCGGCCTCAGCTGGCTGACGATCCTGAAGAAACGCGAGAACTACCGGCGGGCATTCGACCAATTCGATTTCGAGAAGATCGCCCGCTATGGCGACCGCGATGTCGAGCGCCTGCTGGGCGATGCCGGCATCGTTCGCAATCGCCTGAAGATCGCATCGGCCATCCGGAATGCCCGCGGATCGATCGCCCTGTGTGAAGAGTTCGGCTCGTTGGACCATTACTTCTGGAACTGGGTCGACGGTGAGCCGATTCGCAACCAGTGGAGTTCGATGTCCGAACTGCCGGCCCGTACCGAACTCTCGGACAGGATCAGCAAGGACCTCAAAAAGCGCAATTTCAACTTCGTGGGCTCGACCATCGTCTACGCATTTCTGCAGGCAGCAGGCTTCGTCGACGACCATACAACCAACTGTTTCCGGTATCGAGACCGACCCCTGTGACTTTTGACCCCGGTGCGGGTCCAAAGGGAAACACATTGGAACCGGCCGTCCCGGAGGGAGCGGCTCGGAACATTTTAACAGCGGAAGGATCCGGCATGACTGATTTCCAGGCATTCTTACAGCGCGCCACCGTCGAATTGGGTATCGGTCCGATCCAGGCCGAGAGCGCCGTGGGAGGACTTCTTCGTTTCGTGGCCCAACAGCTCGACCGGGTGGATACCGAGATCCTGCTGGATGCGCTTCCCGGCTCGCGTGAAACGCTGGTCGATCATCTCGACAATCCGCGTGACTTGTCCTACCTGGGCAACTTCGGTCCCGACACAAGCCCAGCGATCGTCGGTCGCCTCGGACTGCTCGAAGTCATCAAATCGGCCGATCTGGACACCAGTACCGCCATGGCACTGATGGAAATCTTCCTGGGGGTGGTCCGCTCGCAAACCACCGCCGAGTTCGTGGACCGCCTCGTCGCCTGCGTTGCCGAATTGCGGGCCTCCCAGGCAGGGGCTGCCGAGGCGATCTGAGCAACGGGACCCGCCCGGTGTCCTGGCCAGCGCCCGGACGGACGCAACCAACAGCAGTGCAACCACCGGTTCGGCCTTTCGCACCGGCCGGATCGTGGTATCATCCTCGCGGTCCTGGTCCCGGTCCCCGGAAAGTGGAATCCCGATGCGCACGCTCATCCTGCCCCTGCTGCTCGTTTTGGCGCTGCCGGCTGCCGCCGAGTTCCCGGTCCCGGTGCCGATCTGCCCGCCCCCTCCGCAGCAATACCTATGTGGCAGGGCCAAGGCCGCGCCGGTGATCGACGGGAAGCTCGACGACGACGCCTGGCAGTCCGTGGCCTGGAGTTCGGACTTCGTGGACATCGAGGGGGATCTGCGACCCGCTCCGACATGGCAAACGGCCTTCAAGATGCTCTGGGACGAGCGGAATCTGTATGTCGCCGCAAACCTGCAGGATCCCAATGTGTGGGGTCGCTTGGAGGAGCGCGACTCGGTGATCTACCATGACAACGATTTCGAGGTCTTCATCGATCCCGATGGCGACCATCACCTGTACTACGAACTGGAGATCAACGCGCTGGGCACCGAGTGGGACCTGCTGCTGGCCAGGCCCTACCGGGACGGCGGGCCGGCGATCAACGCCTGGGACATCCAGGGATTGCGGACGGCGGTCCAGGTGCGCGGCACCTTGAATGATCCCGTCGACATCGACCAGGGATGGACCGTGGAAATGGCCCTCCCGATGGAAGTGTTGTCGCAATGTGCCGGCCGATCCGTGCCACCCGGCGAGGGCGATATCTGGCGGTTGAATTTTTCCCGTGTGCAATGGCATACCGAGACGCGCGATCAACGCACCGAGAAGGTGCTGGATCCACATACTGGCCAATCGCTGCCCGAAGAGAACTGGGTATGGTCGCCGCAGGGCCTGATCGCCATGCACTACCCCGAGCGCTGGGGCGAGGTGATGTTTGTCGCCGAAGCCGGTCGCAACGGCGCCGCGCGCTTCGACGCCAGTACCGAGCACCGCTTGATTCTGGCCGGCAACGATTTGATGTCATTCTACTACCTGCAGCGCGAGTATCGTGAACAGCATGGAAGGTATGCGCCGGATCTGGCGTCGCTGCGCGGTCGATCCGGCGGCTGTCAACTGCCCGAGGGTGCCCACCTCGAGCTGCATGCGGGTGACGACCGATTCTTGCTGCGCCTGGCGACCGAGGACGGCGAGGTCACCGTGAACGAGGAGGGTCGGCTGCTACGTCGACTGCTGCGCCGACCGCTGGACGGAAACCGATGATTTGCCGGCGCCACGGCAGCGGACCGCTGATCACCCGCGACGACGTGCCGGATATTGCCGACTCCTCCGGCGGCGGGCTGCTTGATGCGACGAGTGTCTTCAATCCCGGTGCGTTTTCCTACCAGGACTCCCGGTACCTGCTGCTGCGTGTCCAATCCCGCGGTCGGTACACGATGCTCGTGCCGGCCGAGATTCGCGACCAGGAGATCCGGATCTGCCCGGTGAATACCGTCTTTGCCGGCACACGGGAACTCGCTCACCCCTCGACAGGCTACCAGTTGCTGCACATCTACGATCCGCGGATTTCCGTGATCGGCCCGGACGTATTTGTCGTCACGGCCATCGACACCGAACGAGGTTGCCGACTGGCGATCTGGCAAGCAGGCGCACCCGGGAGCGACCGATTCGGCGGCCTGGAGAAACTGACGCTGGTATCGGTCCTGCGCGGCAGGGACACCCGCAACGGGGTTCTCTTTCCCGGGAAAATCGCGGGCCGCTACTCGATGCTGCATCGACCGAATGTGGCCGGTGATGCAGACAACCCGGCGTCGGGAAACAGCATCGTGCTTTCGTTCTCGGATGATCTCAGGCATTGGGATGAGGGCCGTCCCATCCTGTCCGGCCGTCCGGCCCGCTGGGACGAACGGATCGGCTCGGGCCCGCCGCCGATCCGGACGACCGCCGGGTGGCTACATCTCTACCACGGCATCGCTACCCACTTCCAGAGCGTGAACATCTATCAGGCGGGCGTAGTACTGCTGGACCTGGAAGATCCGGCCCGAATCGTTGCGCGCAGCACGGACAACATCCTCGAACCGCGCGAAATCTGGGAGATGGTCGGTCAGGTGCCGAATGTGGTTTTCCCCTCGGGATGGACCGTATCGAAGACCGAATCGGACGGCACGGTTCCGATGGATGCCGACGTCCACATCTACTACGGAGCTGCCGATACCTGTGTCGGAAGGGCCGACACGACCGTGGAGGAATTGATCGCCGCCGCACGGCGCTGAATCGTATCGTTTCGAATCCGACTCGAAGGAGAGTCCCTTGTCCAACGCCCCTCGCCAAGCCTTCCTGGTTTCGCACACACACTGGGACCGCGAATGGTACCTGCCCTACCACCGTTTCCGGGTCATCCTGATCGAGGTCGTCGGCCGCGTGCTCGATGCGCTGGAACACGACGAGGATTTCCGGCACTTCGTCCTGGACGGCCAGTGTTCCCTGTTGGAGGACCACCTGCAGGCGGTGCCCCGTGATGCGGCTCGCATCGCCCGGGCCGTGCGCGCGGGCAAACTGTCCCTGGGACCGTGGTACATCCTTCCCGATGAATTCCTGGTCAGCGGCGAGGCCACCGTCCGCAACCTGGTTCATGGCCGCAAGGTTGCGCGCCGTTTCGGTGAAACGCAATCGGTCGGCTACATGCCCGACTCCTTTGGCCACCTGGCTCAGATGCCGCAGATCCTGCGCCTGGCCGGGGTCGACTCCTTTGTTTTCACGCGCGGAATGGATGACCGGGCCGACGAAACGGGCTGGCTGTTCCGGTGGGCAGCTCCGGACGGAACCGAGGTTCTGGCCGTCAACCAATGCGACGGCTATTGCAATGCCGGAGGTCTGGGTTTCGCCGAGATCTGGCATGCTCACACGCGCCGCGATGTGGATAGCGACCTGGCCGTCGGCAAGCTGGGCGCACTTTTCGAGAAAATGGCCCAGCGCCCCGGTGCCGAGCCCGCGTTGCTGAACAACGGCTGCGACCACTTTCCTCCCCAACAGGAATTCGGTCGTATCCTCGCCGCCCTGCGCGAAGCCTACCCCGAGACCGAATTTCATCACGGCAGTTTCGAGGACTTCCTGGCCGCCGCACGCACCCATACGCCGGATGAGGAACGCGAAGTCCTGACCGGAGAGATGCTCGGTGGGCGCGACCACCTGATCCTGTCAGGAGTCTGGTCGGCGCGAATGTACCTGAAGCAGGAGAACGAGATCTGCCAGAACCTGCTGCAGCGCTATGTCGAGCCATTGCATGCGATGAGTTGGCTGCGCTGGGGCGATGCCTGGCCCGGCGCGCTGCTGGACGAAACCTGGAAAGAATTGCTGCGCAACCACCCGCACGACTCGATCTGCGGCTGCAGTACCGACGAGGTCCATCGCGATATGGAAACCCGGTTCGCTGCCGTGCGCCAGACCTCGCACCAGTTGCTGGCACGGCTCACCGACCGCCTGTCTCCCACCTTCGCGCGCCGGGAAGCGGGCGATCGCGAAACAATCGTCACGGTGGTCAACCCCCTGCCCATTGTCCGCGATGAAATCGTCGAGCGAATCGTCATCCTGCAACCGCTGGGCTATGACCTGGAGAACCTGCGCCTGATCGACGAGGACGGTATCGAGGTGCCGATGCGCATCGTCGAGCGGCGCTTCCTCGAGCGTTTCTGGGGCGTCGACTACCGGATGGAGAATTTCTATCCCGAACAGCAGGGTCTGCTCGATATCTATCTCGAGAATTTCGGCGAGCGCATCCTCGGCACCGAGGAGGATCAGGAAACCAAGGACTGCTTCCTGACGATTCAGTTCCTGGCCCGCGACCTGCCGGCGCTCGGCCACAAGCACTACCGCCTGACCGACAGCGCGGCACAATCCGTGGCGCCCCAGCCCGAAACCGTTACCGCCCGGGTCGATGAGGCCTCCTGCACCGCGGTTCTGGAAAACGAGTTCCTGCGCGTGGCGCTGCATCCCGACGGCTGTTTCGACCTGTGGGACAAGACCACCGGCCGTGAGTTCAACCGCCTGAATCAGCTCGAAAGCACCGAGGATATCGGGGACGAGTACGACTACAGCCCCGCGGACGAAACGATGACCGTCCGGCCCGCCGAGGATGAAGGCACCGTGGGCATCGAAGAGGACACGGGCCTCGGAGCGCACGCGGTGGCCGTCTGCGCCATGGACGTTCCGCGCCGCATCTCCTCCGATCGCAAGCGGCGCATCGAACACAAACACCTTTGCACCGTACGCGTTCATGTGAAGCTGCAGTCCGGAGCCCGGCACGTGGAAGTCGAGACCGAGTTCGACAACGATGTCGCGGACCATCGTCTGCGGGTCGAGTTCCCCACCGGCATCGTCAGCGACGAGGTCTATTCGGACGGACACTTCCTGATTGATCGAAGGCCGGTGATCCGGCCATCGGGAGAGAACTGGGATCAGCCCGCGCCACCAACCTGGCCGCAGCAGGATTTCGCGCTGCTGCAGGATGACGCCGGCGGTCTGGCGTTCCTGAATCGCGGCCTGCCCGAGTTCGAGACCCGGCGCGGCGCCGACGGCGCCGTGACCTACTGCCTGACGCTGATGCGAGCCGTGGGCTGGTTGTCGCGCGATGACTTTCCGACGCGCCGCAACACCAATGCCGGCCCGACCCTGTACACGCCCGACGCCCAGTGCCCCGGCCCGCACACCTTCCAGTACGCCGTGACTCCATTCGCCGGAGACCACATCAGCGCCGACATCAAGGGCCTGAGCGAACGCTACCGCGTCCCGCCGCTGACCCACCAGGGTACTTCCGACCAGCTGCGGCCGGGAGGAGAATCGTTGCTGACCAAGAGCGATCCGCGCGTGGCGATCACCGCGATCCAGCGGGCCGAAGCACCGGTAGGCGCCGCGGACGAGGCGGGCCCCCGCCTGATCGTCCGGATGGTGAATCTCTCCGGGGAGTCGGTCTGCGAAAAGCTGAGGGTCGGCCTCCCTGCCATACAGGCGATGAAGGTGGACCTGTTCGAACAGGCCTTGCCGCCGGATCTGACCGGTCGCTCCGATGCCGCAGTAACGCGCGGCGGCGATGAAGTGCGTGTCCCCCTGGCGGCCTACGAGATCGCAACCGTGGAACTCACCCTGGAGGGAAATGACGCATGAGTACCCGCAGACAGTTCCTGGTCGGCGCCGGCGCCGCCCTGACCGGCATGGCCGCTGCCGGCCGAGCCTCCGGCCGGCTCGTGCCATCGGGAAATCCGGTGGATCCGCTCCGGATCGCCGGCAGCGGAATGGACGGACTGGAGAAACCCCTGGTCGTCAGTACCTGGAATCACGGGGTCCCCGCCAACGCTGCGGCTTTCGAGATCCTTTCCCGGGGTGGACGGGCGCTGGATGCCGTCGAAACCGGCGTGCGAGTCTGCGAGGCGGACCCTTCGATCCGATCCGTAGGCTACGGTGGCCTGCCGGATCGCGAGGGTCATGTCACGCTCGATGCGTGCATCATGGACGAAAAGGGCCATGCCGGCAGCGTGGCCTTCCTGCAGAACATCATGCACCCGATCTCGGTCGCCCGAAAGGTGATGGAAGAAACTCCCCATGTGATGCTGGTCGGCGAAGGCGCACGCCGGTTTGCCGTCGAGAGCGGTTTTCCCGAAGAGGATCTGCTGACCGAATCCTCGCGCGAAGCCTGGCAACAGTGGTTGCAGAAGGCGGACTATCAACCATGGGCTCCGCAGTCGGATCCGTCACTTCAGCCCGCGCACGACACGATCTCGATGTTGGCGATCGACCGCAATGGCAATCTCTCGGGCAGTTGCACGACCAGCGGCCTGGCCTTCAAGATGCACGGCCGGGTGGGTGACAGCCCGATCATCGGCGCCTCACTCTTCGTGGACAATGAAGTCGGGGGCGCCTGCGCAACCGGCGTGGGCGAGGAAGTCATGAAGACCGTCGGCAGCTTCCTGATTGTCGAGTTGATGCGCCAGGGGATGACGCCGCAGGCAGCCTGCCGGGAAGGTGTTCGCCGCATCGTTGCGCGAAATCCGAAAGCGGGGGAACTGCAGGTCGGGTATCTCGCCATCGACCGCCACGGTCGCACCGGGGCCTACGCGATCCAGCCCGGTTTCCAGTTTGCGGTCCAAAGCAAAAGCGGCGCCGAGTTGATCGACGCCGCGCACTGGGATTTCTAGCTCGCCGACCATCAGGAGTGGATCAGCCCACCGGCTCCGCCTCTGCCGGGGCCGTTGCCGACGATCCTTCGGTAACGAATTTTCCGAAGGCCATATCATCGACCAGGATGTGATTCGTCAGCCAGTAGTTCAGGAATTCGAGCATCTCCTTGGTGATGCGCCTGCCATTGGCGTGGAATTGCTGACGGAAGCGGCCAACTTTCTTCACGAGTTGGCGGTGCTGCTTGATATGAAGCTCCAGGGCCGGAAAATCCGCCTCCTGCATCAGTTTTTCTTCGGACTCGAAATGCTCGACGGTGTAGTCAATCAACCGGGCCAGGACGTCGCTCATGATCCGTGTGCCCTTGCCCGTACGTGCCGCCTCGTCCAGTTCGTTGAAGATCTCGACCAGCTTCTTGTGCTCGTCGTCCGATTGCGGAATCCCGACGCTCAGGGCGTCACTCCATTCCAATGCTGCCATGGTGTATCCACTCCGATTCGACCGATGCCGACAGGTAATGATTCCACGTACCCTATCGGATCTGATTCACGCAGCTTGAGCCCGGTGTGGGAAAACCCCTTCAATCGGGCAAGCGGTAGCAGATCACCTCGTAGGGAAGCGCCTCCTCCTCCTCGTCCTCTTCCTCGTCCGGTGTGCCCCCGGACACCATCATGACCATCATGCCACCACCGGCGCCGCCCATCGTCGAGGTGCGCGGCGGAGCCTTCTGGGCCTCCTTGAAGACGAAAAGGGAATTGCCGGTCACGACGTAGTTGTCACGATCCGGATCGTAGTCGGCACGCAAAGCCAGGCGGTGGGTGTAGCGACCATCGTGGTCGAAAACATCGAACCAGCCGATGGTACCGTCCGTCCGGTCGCGGTCGCCCTGACTGTTGACGACCCACAACGCACCATCGGGACGAACGATCACATCGGAGATATCCCGGGCCCATTCCTCGATCCGCATCTCGACGTCACCCTGGAACCGTTCGCGCATGGCCTCGGCCTGCTTGCGTTGATCATCCAGATCCTGCTTCGAGCGGCGAACCGATTCGTAGTCGCGACGGATGACCTTCCGGCGAACTCCCTGGATGTCGAGGATCTCCATCCGATATCCACCCGCCTCCGGGAACAGGACGACGCGGCCATCGGGACACAAAGAGAACCGGCGCGTGAAGTCGTTTTCGCCGCCGCCGAAATCGAGGCTGATGTTGTCACCCCGTTGCTCGTCCCGATGCTCGCGGATCACCGCCAGTTGATTGCCCCCGGCATCGTAGCTGGCCAAGCTGTGGACTGTCGTCGAGACACCGTTGCCGAAATTGGTGACGATCTGGCCGATCAGCACATTCGTCCCGTTGGCCGCGATGTGCGACAGGTGATTCATCACACCCTGCCCCTGATCACCGAGCGCGAAGGAAGGCCGCGGCGTACCCTGCCGATCGACCGAGACGATCCTGCCTGGCATCATTTCCATGATGCCCAGCGCACCATCGGGCAGAAACCTCAGCTCGCGAGCGAAACGGAACTCGCCGGGCCCATCGCCCTCGCGGCTGAGGGTGCGCTCGACCTCGCCGGTGGGACTGACCACATGGATCGTACTGAGGACGGTATCGAGCAGGTAGGCGTTGCCCTCCTCGTCCACCACCGCATCCTCGATCAGGCCGAAAAGGACATCCTCTTCCTCGCCGCCGATCCGCCACAGGAGATCGGTTTCGATCACTTCCCGCTCTCCGATCGGGGAGCGCGGATTGTTGACCGTACTCCAGCCATCGTTCTCTTCAATCGAACCATTCCAGGCCGGGGCCGCGACCACGGTCATCGCCCAGCCCAGTAGGATGATCGGGATCCAAATTGCTTTCGCTCGGTTCATATCGTTCTCCAACTCGAGGTGGGCGTGCGCCGCTCGGGAATGGAGCGACGGGAACAATTTCCAGCATAAGCCAGGCCTCCCGCATCGCCCAGTGAACGAATGTCAACCAACGTTAAATGTTGTTAATCCTGACCAGGACAGTGGTTCTGGCGCCTGCAAAAGGGTTATCATGGGGACCATGAAATCGAAGGAACGCAGAACCCGGCTCGTCGTCGCGATGATCACCGTCTCTTTGGCGGGCATTCTCGCGGTACAGCTGGCCCTGTTGAATATCGCCTGGAACCTGAAGAACCAGGCCTTCCAGCGCAACGTGCTGACCGCGCTGTCGACGACGGCTCTCGATCTGGAAAAGGACGAGATCGCCGAAGGCGCCCTGGATGTGATGTACCGCTTCGGAGAACACGAGCGCGTAGCGCCGCTCTGGCGAAAAATCGAAGTTCGGCGACCGGACGGGAACCTGTTCGTTGCCGACACCACCCGCGTCGAGGCACCCGACATCGATCTCGATATCTCCGCCCGATTCGGTACGAGCCCCTCGCACGCCTGGTCCATGGTTCACACCGACAGCCTGTTCGAATCGGACAACCTGGCCGTCGTGGTGAGCGCCGAACGCGCCCAGTTCATCCACCGGGTCGTGGACGATCTGGTCATTCAGCGGCCCCGTCCGATTCGCGAGCGGCTGGTTCCCGCGCGTCTCGATACGCTTCTGCGACGCAACCTGGTCAACGTGGGTATCGATCTGCCTCCCCACTTCGGAGTGATCTCCCAGGAATCGGATTCGTTGGTCCTGACCAGCGAGACCTACCCGAGCCCGGACGAGGAACGAAAACTGCAGCAATCACGATTCCGGGTCGCTTTGTTTCCGATGGATCTGGCGCCCGGCATCTACGAGATCGCGTTGCACTTCCCCGGCGAGCGGATCTTTCTGCTCGAAAGCATCGGACCGCTGCTGGCTGCCTCGATCCTGTTCATGGGCGTGATCGTTCTGGCCTTCGTGCTGACGCTCGGCACGATCCGCAAACAGCATCGCTTTGCGGGCCGAATGGCTGATTTCATCAACAACATGACGCACGAGTTCAAGACGCCGATCTCAACGGTCTCCCTGGCCAGCGAAGCGATCGGCCGGCCGGATATCGTCGACCGTCCCGAGGCCCTACAGCGTTACAATCACATGATCCGCGACGAGAACATGCGCATGCGCCGCCTGGTCGAAAAGATCCTGCAGCTGGCCCAGCTCGAATCGGGCGATTTCCAGTTGAACCTGGTACCGGTCGACCTGCACGAGCTCGCACGTGATATCGCCGACACCTTCGCCCTGCAGATCGAACAGCGCGGCGGAGCGTTGGTCCTCGACCTCGGTGCGGATCAGGCACAGCTGCTGGGCGATCCCGTGCACCTGGGTAATGTGCTGACCAATCTGATCGACAACGCGATCAAGTATTCACCCTCGGCCCCGATGGTTTGCGTGGCCACGATTTCGCGGGATCAACGATTGCACCTGAGCGTGCAGGATCAGGGCATCGGCATCGACCCGGCCGACCAGGAGCGCGTGTTCGAGCGGTACTTCCGTTGTTCGACCGGTGACCGCCACGACGTCAAGGGTTTCGGCCTGGGGCTCAGCTTCGTACGCCTGCTGGTGGAAGCGCACGGCGGCAATGTGATCCTGAACAGCTCGCCGAGTCACGGGACGAAAGTCGAACTGGACTTCCCACTGGCCGATGGCGCCGGCGCAGGAGCCCCGGAAGACGAGGTCGAATCATGAGCGCACCCGCACGCATCCTGCTCCTGGAGGACGATCCCAATCTGGGCCTGATCATCGAGGAGTCGCTGGTGGAAGAGGGCTTCCCGGTACGATTGTGCCGGGATGGCCAGGCGGGTCTCGATGCCTTCGGCGTCGGAGACTTCGATCTCTGTCTGGTCGATGTGATGATGCCCGTTCTCGACGGATTCGAATTCGCCCGGCGACTCCGGGCCCAAGGGGATGAAACGCCGCTCATCTTCCTGACGGCGCGATCACTCACCGAAGACCGCGTCGAGGGCTTCCGCATCGGCTGCGACGATTATGTCACCAAGCCCTTCAGTATGGAGGAGCTGCTCCTGCGGATCCAGGCCGTCCTCAGACGCACCGGCAACCCACCCGAAACGGCGGCGCCCCCGCCCCACCGCATCGAACTGGGCCGCTACATTTTCCACCACGCCGACCAGACACTCGAGTACGACGGGGAACATCGCAAACTGACCGGCCGCGAAAGCGACCTGCTCGAATTGCTCTGTCTGCACCACGACCGCGTATTGGAGCGATCGTTCGCCCTGCGCCGTCTCTGGGGCGACGACAACTACCACGCCGGCCGCAGCATGGACGTCTTCATTTCGCGCCTGCGCAAGTACCTGCAACAGGATGCGCGGGTAGAAATCCGTACGATTCACGGTCAGGGATTCAAGCTGCTGGTCAAGGAGAGTTGACGAGCTCCGACCAGGGCGGTCCGCAGGGAAGACTTTCGTCGCGCGAGCCCCACACGGTCGCCGTTTGGCTTTCCGCGATTTGTGGACTACGTTGTCCACAAATGGTCTCAACCGGCGTTCGATTTCGCGAGGTCCCGATGCGTTACATCCTCCTGATCCTCTGCAGTATGATCCTGGTCGCCCATCACAGCCGTGGCGGCGAACCCGGTCTGATGGGGCTGTGGCTGACCGTCCCCTTCGCATTGCTGATGAAGCGCCGCTGGGTGGACCGGGCCGTTCAGCTGATGATGCTGGCCGGAGCACTCGAGTGGTTCCTGACGCTTCGCACCCTGGTCGAGATTCGGCAGGAGATCGGCCTGCCCTACCTGCGCATGGTCGTGATTCTGGGGGGAGTCGCGCTGCTGACCGCCTTGTCGGGCCTGCCGTTGGAAACCCGTGGCCGCAAGAGCCGACTCCCGCAAAACGATCCGGTCGGCCCCGGCCTGAGCGCATTCCTGCTGGTCGCGTTCCTGCTCGTACCGGTACAGATCTTCGTGGATCTACAAGCGATTCTTGCCGAGCGCTTCCTGCCGACCGCCGGCTGGTGGGAGGCCTTCCTGCTGGCGATGTACGCCGGATGGCTCGCCGACAAACTGCGCGAACCCCGCCAGATCAAACGCCTGCGACCGCGGGTGTGGCTGCTGTTCTCGGTGGTCTTTTTCGTACAATTGGTGCTCGGTGTCTCCGGTGTCGAGAAATTGCTGATGACCGGCAAGCTGCACCTGCCCGTTCCTGCCCTGATCGCAGCCGGTCCCCTGTACCGCGGCAGCGGCCTCTTCATGGCCATTCTGTTCTCGGCCTCGGTGCTGTTGGTCGGTCCCGGCTGGTGCTCGTGGCTCTGTTATATCGGCGCCTGGGACAACTACGCCGCGCGAGGACGCAAACGTCCGGGCGCACTGCCGAAGTGGCGACCCAGGGCACGGCTGGGAATCCTGATTCTGGTCTTCGGCACCGCTTTCGCCCTGGGCCGGTTCGGGGTCGGAACCTGGACTGCCGGCTGGCTGGCCGCGGGCTTTGGGCTGGTTGGGGTGGGCATCATGGCCTGGTGGTCCCGCCGAACAGGACACATGACGCATTGCACGACCTGGTGTCCGATGGGATGGGTGGCCACGCGTCTGGGCAAGGTCTCGCCGTGGCGCCTGAAGATCTCCGATACCTGCACCGATTGCGGCGCCTGCACGGCGGCCTGCCGCTTCGATGCGCTCTACCCCGAGGATGTGCTGAAACGGGTGCCGGCCGAAGCCTGCACCCTCTGCGGAGATTGCCTCAGCCACTGCCCGACCAGCAGTCTGGAGTACCGCTTGCCGGGTGTCAGCCCGACGCGCGCTCGGACCATCTATCTCGTCATGGTCTCGGCGATGCATGCGGCGTGGATCGGCGTGGCCCGATTGTAGCTTGCGTTCCACCGGGCAGGACCGGATCATCGGGGCAGAATCCCTTGTACCCCAGCCGGGCGGAGACCATGAGCGACCCGATCATCTACCGGACCCAGTTTTCGATCGTCCTGCGGCACACCGACGCCGCCGGTGTGCTGTTCTATCCGCGCCTGATGGAAATCGCACACGAGGTCACCGAGGAACTGCTGGTTCAGATCGGCTATCCCATCGCTGATATGGTCGCCGGACGATTGCATCACCTGCCGATCGTTCAGGCCGTTGCCGAATACCACCTCCCCATGCGTCTGGGCGATCGGTACGAGGTCGCAGTCGCCCTGCACAAACTGGGAAGCCGGTCCGTGGGATTTACTTGTTCCTTTTTCGCTGAAGGCGGAGTCCTCGCAGCACGGACACGAGTCGATCACGCGGCGATCGACCCGAAAGAGCGCGCGGTCTGCGATCTGGAGCCCGGATTCAAACGGGCCCTGCAGGATCTGATCGCCCAGGTCCAGCAGGACTAGAATCCGCGCTCGTACTGACGCGGCAACGGAGGCGTTTCTCCCAGCTCGATCGCTGCGGCCAGCGGCCACTGCGGGCGACGCAGGAACTCGCGACCGATCAAGACCACATCGGCCCGTTCGCCGGCGATGATGGCCTCGGCCTGCTTCGCTTCGGTGATCAGCCCGACCGCGCCGGTGGCCAGGCCGCTCTCCTGCCGGATCTTTTCGGCGAACGGAACCTGAAAGTCCGCAGCAGCCGGGATCACCGCATCCGGCACCGCCCCACCGGACGAACAATCGATCAGATCGACACCCAACTCGCCGACGGCACGCGCCAATTCGACGGACTCCTCCGGGTTCCAACCTCCATCGACCCAGTCGGTGCACGAGATGCGCAGCCAAAGCGGCAGTCGCTCGGGCCAGACCGCTCGAACCGCAGAAACGACTTCGCGCACCAGACGGGTGCGATTCTCGAAATTGCCTCCATAGCGGTCCGTGCGACGATTGCTGAGCGGGGAGAGGAACTGATGCAGCAAATAGCCGTGTGCCGAGTGGATCTCCACGACCTCGGCGCCGGCATCGAGCATCCGCTGCGTCGCACTGACGAAAGCCGCGATCACTCGTTCGATACCGGCCGTATCCAGCTCGGTCGGCGTCACGTAGCCTCGATCAAAAGGAAGCGCCGACGGTGCGAAGATCTCGGGCCAGCCCCCCTGCTGCTGATCCGCCGGCCGGCCGCCTTCCCACGGCGGCATCGTGCCGGCCTTGCGCCCTGCGTGTGCCAACTGGATCGCAGGCACCGCTCCGTACTCTTTCAGAAATCGGAACACGCGGGCCAGTGGTTCGACCTGGCCATCCTGCCAGACGCCCAGATCCGACGGGCTGATCCTGCCTTCGGGCAACACGGCGGCCGCCTCGGCCATCACCAGACCAGCGCCACCGATCGCTCGAGCACCCA
This sequence comes from Candidatus Krumholzibacteriia bacterium, assembly GCA_024762975.1. Taxonomy (GTDB): domain Bacteria; phylum Krumholzibacteriota; class Krumholzibacteriia; order LZORAL124-64-63; family LZORAL124-64-63; genus JANTGJ01. The sequence goes on along the minus strand of JANTGJ010000004.1, from coordinate 35,190 downwards.
GGTGCGCCAAATGCCAGTCGGTAGCCTGCCCCGCGTTGCAGGAGTACGTGCACATCGGAGAAACCGCGATTCGATTGCGCATCTCGATGTCGCGCTGCCGGAAGGGTGAAAACAGCGGGCAGGTCATGAAGATCCTTTCTGATGCCGACTTCCGGGAACGGAGCGCGGGAAGTGCGGCCAAGAGACCACACCTCGCCCCACTCTGCGGCCAGCGGGGAAACTTGCCGCATTTTCCCCAAACAAGACAGACAGTGTGCGAATAAAATTCGGTTTTACTGTTGACGTGCCGAGTATTATATATCAACGCAACCCTAGACCAAGAGGTGAGTGTGATGCAACACTTCAATCCCGAAAAAGCCCTTGTCGCGATCCGGCGCGAGTTCGGCGAACACGGCGGTGTGGCGCCGTCCATCGAGCGCTCGTCGACCTTCACCGTCATGCACCCCGGCACGATGCCGGAGATCTTCGCCGGCACCCTCGGGCACGAACAGGACGGTTGCTATCTGTACAGCCGCCACTTCAATCCCACCGTACATCTGCTGGCGTGCGACTTGGCGGCCATGGACGGCATGGAGTTCGGCATTTGCACGGCCAGCGGCATCTCGGCGATTGCCTGTGCGATTCTGCAGATCTGCAAAGCCGGCGACCACATCGTAGCCAGCAATACCGTGTATGGCGGAACACACGCTCTGTTCCAGGACATGCTGCCCTCGATGGGCGTAACGACGACCTTCGTCGACCCCACGGACACGGCCGGTTTCGAGGCCGCCATCCGGGACAACACCAAGGCCATCTACGTTGAGGCTCTCGGCAATCCGACCCTGAAAGTCGCCGACATCCCCTCCCTGGCCGACATCGCCCACCGCCATGGTGCGAAGCTCGTCGTCGACAACACCTTCACCCCGGCGATGATCACTCCCAGCCAAATGGGTGCCGATGTCGTCGTCTATTCGATGACCAAGTACATCAACGGGGCCAGCGATGTCGTCGCGGGCGCGATCCTCGGCACCCGCGAATTCATCTTCGAGCTGATGGACCTGCACACCGGCCGCGTCATGCTGTTGGGACCGACGATGGACCCGCGCACGGCTTTCGATATCCATCAGCGCCTGCCGCACCTGCCCTTGCGCATGCGCGAGCACAGTCGCCGTGCCCTGGCGATGGCCGAGCGCCTGCACGAGCTGAAGGCCCCGGTCACATACCCCGGACTGCCCTCGCACCCACAACACGAGTTGTACGCCTCGATGGTGAACGAGGGCTACGGTTACGGCGGTATGCTGACCCTGGACTGCGGTACGCGCGAGAAAGCTGAAGAGGTCATGGAGATGCTCCAGAACCGCGAGGACTTCGGCTACATCGCCGTTTCGCTGGGCTACTTCGATACCCTGATCTCGTGTTCGGGCAGTTCGACCTCGTCCGAAATTCCGGAAGAGGAACAGCGCGACATGGGGCTGTCGCCGGGACTGCTGCGCATCGCGATCGGATACACCGGCGACCTCGAGGACCGGATCGCGCAGATCGAGAGTGTGTGCCGGGATACGGGGCTGATCGGCTGAGTCGGCAACTTCCCCCGCCATGGAAGGCCCCGGACGTCCGGCGTCCGGGGCCTCATCTCGCGCAGCGACAACTACTTCAGTAGAAGCAGCTTCTCCACCTTCACCTCGCCGTCGGTGCGCGCCTCGTAGAAGTAGACGCCCGTGGCCACGGAACCGCCAACGTCGTCGCGGCCATCCCACATCACATGACCCCGCCCGGACGCGCGATTCCCGTCGATCAGCTTCCGTACCAACTGGCCGCGCACATCGTAGATGCGCAGGCGCAGGTGGCCGTCACGCGGCATCTGGTAGTCGATCCGCGTCGCCGGATTGAAGGGATTCGGATGGGCCGATGTGGCAAAGATCGCTGCCGGCGCCTCCGTACCGGTCCACTGATTCGTCCCGGGGGGCCAGCCGAACGAGGTCAGCACGCTGCCCAGTACCTCGGCCCGGACCGGCATCGGAAGGAGTCCGCCGGGGTCGTCCGGATCGCGCACATCCACGATGTTGGACAGGTCGTAGGGCATGCTGACGACCTGCGACCCGTTGGCTGCGATTCGTCGTGTGGCTGCGGAAAGATCATTTCCGTTCCCGACGAACAGTGCTTCGGTCGTACCGGTGGTGGCCTGCACGGCGTCGAAACGATTCAACCCGGGACAACCGCCGGAAACCACCCACGAGTCCGGAGCCGGAAAGAGCGAGGAGCCGGCGGCGGGCACCACGGCGTACTCCAGTGCACCTCCCGACATCGGGCGCATGTCGTCCTCCACAACGGAGATACCGAACCAGTCGGCCAGCAGGGCCTGCCCTTCAGCCTCGCCGTTGTCCCACAGATCGCTGGCCAGATCATCGCCGGTCGCGAAGAGGTTCTTGCCGCCGGTCTCGAGCCAGGCGGTGAGCAATCCGATATCGTCGCCGGCATCCCGGGTGTAGTCCTGCGGTGTGATCGTAAACCCGTCCATCCCGCCGGAGGTGTAGAGGATCGTATCGTAGCCTTCGATTTGCGCCAGCGTAGCGCGCCCTCCGAGTCCGTTCCCGATCCCCGCTGTGGGGTAATTCGTGTAGAATACGTCGTAATCCAACCCGGGTTCATACGAGTTCCGCAGCAGCGCGAAATGCCACGCGTAGCGCCCACCCTCGTCCGCGGTATCGTTCCACAGGAGGATCCCGGGGTGCGCACCGTCCGCATCCTGCAGCGTCGGCAGCGCCCGGAAGGTGAACTCGGGACGGTAGTAACGCGGGTCCTGGAAGTTGTCCCAGTCGGTGATATCGGCCGGTAGGGTCGCCCGCCGGTACTGACCGTCCTTCTCGTCCCAGGCCTCGATGTAGTAGTGCAGTTCGTCGCCTGGATAGAGCAGGTCCGCATCCGGTAGATCGAACATCCAACTATCGACCGAAACGTATCCGTCGCGTTCGGCCGGCGCCCCGGCGACCCAGCCGGTGATCCGCCCCTCGCCGATCGAGGTGATCTCGCCCGACAGGACGGTCGGCCCTTCACTGTCGCAGGTGAAGGCTCCGACCGGCAGCCGCAGATCGGCTCCAAAAACCTCGTTGGCATCGATGACGAAATGGAGGCGCGGCGCCGTCACCGTCGCGTCGACATCCGTTTCGACCAGGGTCGCCCCGATCTCGTTCGCGTTGATGACCACCACGATCGAGTCACCCGGGTCATTTCGCAGATCGCTGTCGGCGGAGATATCCCGCGCCATGTCAAAACGGACGTCGTTCAACCCCAGGTCGGTGCCCGTGTGGATCTGACCATCGGCCGGGAACGCGTCCTGGGCCAACATCCCTTCGCTCGCCCAGAACGACAGCCCTTCGAGCGCGAACGCGGACAGCCGCACATTGTCGAAGTAAGGCGCGGGCGTTCCATTGACTCCACACCAACCATAGATATAGCCCGCCTCAAAGACCTCCAGACCGATCTGGAAGCCCGTGGCGCCCGGCTCGACGAAATCCGCGAGATCCCACAGATCGAATCTCCGGTACTCCGGCCCCCCGTAGTACAGAAAGCGGCGGTCCTTCGCGGCCGTCTCGACGACTTTGCCGTCCACGATCGAGCGGAGATCCCACAACACGAAGATCCCCGGCGAATCCATCGCCAGTTCCTCGTGCAGGTAACAATCGAAATCGAGATCCAATCCGGTGTAACCGGGAATCGGCCAGTTGATGACGGGTGACCACACGACGTTGTTCAGGTGGAAATCGGGACCCGCCAAACCGCCGTCGTAGTTCACGACATAGCCCCCGGGGTCGTAGCACCAGTCCGTACAGCTTGCCAGCGGCAGGCCCCGCTCGTTCAGCATGGTCTCGTCGGCAATGAAACAGACCTGCGGCGATGGGTTGGACGCACACGGGTCCAGGTCACCGAGTCCGCCGCGCAGATGCGCGTAGTTCCCCACGCCGGCCGGGAACTCGGGCGCCCAGTTGCCCAGTGTTCCGTTCTCGAAGTCGTCGAAAGTCTCGACCACGGCGCCGTCGTACAGCATCGTGACCGTGATGTCATCCACCTGCAGTGCACCGTCGCCGTAGTAGGAGCAATCACCGTCGTCCCAGCCGCCGTCACTGGTTACGTGCCACGTGATGCGCACCTGGTCGCCGTACTCACCGGTGTACTCGCCGGGCAGGTAGGTGACATTTCCGTTGACCGACACCTGTTCGCCGATGCCGTCGGCCGTCCAGAGGTAAGCGATTTCCTGGTCGTTCTTGAAGTAACCCAGGTGGACAAAATCGTAACCCGGCTCGACATCGTGGTTCGCAGTGGCCGAAATATTGATGGTCGCCGGCAGTGAATTGTCCGGCACCTGACGCACCCACGACAGCAGCTCGTCGTAACCGCCGGCGTAGCCGCCCGCAGGATCGAATTCATTGCACGCCGGGATCGCCATCTCGCCGCACCACGCACTGTAGGCACCCGAAACGACGTTGTAGGTATCGACATGCCAGTGCGAGGTCGTTGCCTGGGTCACGTCGACCGAGGTCCAGCCATTCCAGGCCGGCGCTCCGTCCGGAGTCTCGAATTGTCCATTGTACGGGGCGCCGCTGCCCCAGGGCCCGATCAACAGGAGCGAATCGCGTGCGGCGATTGCACTGACCGCCGATCCGCCGCGGAGGATGCCGCCGGGATCCGCCGAGATCATGGGTTTCTTCGCTGCCTGGGAGGACCCGGCAATGAGCGGAACCGCGAGAACGCAAATCAGGATCATCTGGCGACACATGGTTTTCCCCCTTCGCAACCGATGAATCACTCGCCGCTGGATAGGACGGCGAAGGGAAACCGATTACCGGATCCATTCTCAGAAAATCGAACGCCCGGTCTGATCGTGGCAATTCCGTTCCGAATCCGTCGATGATACTACAGATTGGAAGGCGTAGGGGGCAATCCACGCGGAAAATCAGAGATCTGTCCGTAGAGCAAGTCGGGCCAGTTCGGCGCGACGCGGCTTGAGGGCACCGTCGTTGGGGACGGGCAGCGGCAGAAACCGGGTCGGAACCCGGAAGCCCGGTAATGCAACCCGCAGCTGATCACCCAGGCCCTCCCTGTAGGGGCGGATGAAGGCCACTGGGCGAAGTCCGAACCGCTGATCGGGAACCGGCACGACGACCGCTTCGTCGATGCCTTCGATCGCCAACAGCGCGCTCTCGATTTCTTCGGGTTGGATATTCTCGCCGCCGGAAACGAACTGGTTGTCGCGCCGACCGCGGACCGTCAGGACGGCCTCGTCGATACGACCCAGGTCGCCGGTCGGAAACCACCCATCGCCGGCATCGGGCCGAGCAAGATTTCCGGTCACCAGGTCGAGGTAGCCACGAAAGAGCGCCGGACCACGCAGTTGAATCTCGCCCTCGTGGCTGCGCAATTCGCAACTGCCGATCGCACGGCCGTCGGCCACGCACAAGGAGCCGCTTTCGGTCATGCCATAGCTGGACGTAACCTGGAGGCCACGCGCGGCGGCACTCTCCAACAGTCCCTCGGGCACCGGGCCACCGCCGAGCAGGGCCCGGCGACAGGCCTTCCAGGGCCTGGGGATCCCGTTCTCGAGCAATCGTTGCAGTTGCGCTGCAACGACCGATGCATGCGAGAAAGACGTAGAGGGCAACGCCAGGGCACCGCCACCAACCAACGCCCGCCAGATCGGACCGAGGCCGCCGACATGGTACAAGGGCAGGTTCAGGAGCCAGCGGTCCCCCTCCCCGAAATCGAGTGCGCGCGCGGCGCAGGTTGCGCCGTGCAAGAGCGATTCCAGATCAAGCCAGACCCACTTGCCTTCTGTGGTCGTACCCGAAGTACGAACCAACAGCGCGGAGCCGGACGGCACGGGGGTCGCTTCGAGTCGGCTGTGCAGACCTTCGCGAATCGGCGCCGGTTCGCGCAGGTTCAATGGAGCCGCGACGCGGCCGCCGGCCAGTACCGCGAGCAATTCGAGGACCGCGTCGGCCGACGGCTCGATCTCGAGGGGAACGATGCCCACTTTGTGGATGCCGGCGGAGCGAACGGCAATACGTTCGGCTGCTTCGGCGCGGGAGATCGTTCCGGCCGGACCGACCAAGAAGGGCGCGTCGGCGTTCTGGAGCAGAAGTTGCCGGATCATGCCCGTCCTCCCGGAAGGGCTCGCCACGCACCCAGGTGGTCCTCGGTCAACTCATGCGGGAACCAGCGATCCGTCCCCAGTCCGGGTGCCGCCGAACTGCCTGACGACAGCGCTCGCAGCATGCCCATTCCGACGCTGGATTCGAAAGAGGAACTGACGATGACCCGCGTAGGTTGCACATCGGCCATGAGCTGAAGTGTAGCAAAGACTCCGACGCAGGAGGGTTTGACGACCCACGCGGCCACGCGCGGGCCGGACGGGGGTAGATCGCCACCGCGCAGGGCGGCAACGACGGTTTCGTCCAGCGCGACCGGCAATCCTGCGTCCGATTGCAACCAGGCAGCCAGATCGCGCCGGTCGGCAAAGGGCTCTTCGACGAAGGCGATATCCAGATCGGCGGTGCGAGTGCACAGCTCCCGCATCGTCGACAGATCGAATGAACGGTTCGCGTCGAGTCGGATCTCGGCAGCGGGCCAGCGGTCACGGAAGATCCCGGCCACCCGCACGTCTTCGTCGAGAGTCGAACGACCGACCTTCAATTTCACGCCCGAGTAGGAGGAGAATGCACCGGCGTCCAGCAGGCTCGCCGCTTCGTCGGCATCGCCCGAGAAGAGTCCGACCGACCGGGGTGCTTCCAACGGTTTCCCCGGCCACAGGAATCGCGAGAGCGGCAGGTCCCCACAGTCGGCGGCGTACTGCAACGCGGCACTCTCGAGGCCGAAGCGCAGACTGGGCGGCAGCACTCCGAAGCCCGGCGTGCGAATCAACCGTGCCAGGATCTCGCCGGGAGTGCCCGCCGGCAGACACTCCGGCAGATCCAGCTTCTCCAACCGAGCCGGCAGATTCTCCAGCGCCTCGTCATGCAATCCGGGCAGTGGCGCCGCCTCGCCCCACGCACCGTCCCAGGAGAGGATCAAACCGCGACGCTCCAGACCGCCTCCGGCGGTGGTCGGCATTGCCAGCGGCAACCGGTACTGCGCCCACGACCAGCTCACGAACCGCCCCCCGGTCCGGCGATCCAGGCGATCGAGAACAGCAACGCGTACAGGATCTCGAGGCGGCCGACATCGGCCAGCATCCGGTTCATCGCCTCTCCGAAAGTGCGCTCCTCGCTGGGCTCGACATCCAGACGGCGGACGAATCCCGGCCAGCGCACGACCACCGGAACCACCGCAATCAACAGGGCCCAGCTCGCACCGAAGAATGTCGCCAGGAGGAAGGGAATGACGACTGCGCCGGTCAGCATGGCGAAGAATTCGGTGCGTGCGAAACACGGACCGAAGCGAACAGCCAGCGTGCGTTTGCCCCCGCGATCATCCGACACGATGTCACGATAGTTGTTCACCGTCAGCAATGCCGTGGAGAAAAAGCCCGCAGCGCAACCGGCCAGCACCGATTCCCAGGTCCAGGTGTGCGCCATCAGGTACCAGGTACCGGCCGCAGCCACCGGGCCGAAATACAGGAAAGCAAAGATGTCGCCGGCGCCAATGTAGGCCAGCGGCCAGGGCCCGCCCGTGTAGAGTACGCCCAGCAGAACCGAGGTCAGTCCGATGACCGCGATCGGCCAACCGCCGCGCAGCAGCAGAACGACTCCCAGCAGAATGGCCAGTCCGAAGGCGATGAGGAAGGCGATCTTCACCGCACCCGGGCTGGCCAGACCGGCCTGCGTGATCCGCGTCGGCCCGATGCGCTCCTCGGTATCGGTGCCCTTGCGGAAATCGAAGTAGTCGTTGGCCAGATTGGTGCCGATCTGGATCAGCAACGCCGCGATGATGATGACGGCGAGGGTCGGGCCGTGAAAGACGCCGGCCTTCCAGGCCATCGCCGCCGCCATGGTGACCGGAGCAACGGCGGCCCACAACGTCTTGGGCCGCGCCGCTTCCAGCCAGATTGATACGCCGCCGCGCATCACGGACGCCGTGGGAATCTGCCGAAGTCGGGTTTGCGCTTCTCGACGAAGGCGTTGCGGCCCTCCTGCCCCTCTTCGGACATGTAGTACAACAGGGTGGCGTTGCCTGCGAGTTCCTGCAGACCGGCCTGACCGTCGCAGTCGGCGTTCATCGCCGCCTTCAGACAGCGGAGCGCCAACGGCGAGTTGGCCAGCATCTCACGGCACCACTGCAGGGTCTCGGTTTCCAGATCGGCCAACGGCACGACCGTGTTGACCAGGCCCATGTCCAGCGCCTGCCGGGCATCGTACTGGCGGCAGAGAAACCAGATCTCGCGGGCTTTCTTCTGACCGACGATGCGGGCCAGATAGCTGGAACCGTAGCCGCCGTCGAAGCTGCCGACCTTGGGGCCGGTCTGGCCGAAGCGCGCGTTGTCGGCGGCGATTGTCAAGTCGCAGACCAGATGCAGCACATGCCCGCCGCCGATCGCGTAACCGGCGACCATTGCGATCACCGGCTTGGGGCAGGTGCGGATCTCGCGCTGGAAATCCAGTACATTCAGACGATGCACTCCCTCGCCGTCCACATAGCCTGCATCGCCGCGAATCTTCTGATCGCCGCCTGAACAGAAAGCCAGGTCGCCCTCCCCGGTCAGGATGATTACGCCCACCGTGGAGTCGTCCCGCGCCCGATCCAGGGCCTTGCGCATCTCCATCACCGTCAACGGTGTAAACGCGTTGCGACGCTCGGGGCGATTGATCGTGATTTTCGCCACTCCGGCAGCCGGGCCGTCGTCGGCGCCGATTTCGTAGCGAATCTCGTCGTATTGTCCGGCGGTTTTCCAAATCTCGGTCGTCATTTCAGGCTCTCCATTTCTCGGATCCGTGCAGCGACCTCGTCGGGCCGTTGCAGGTGGACCGCATGACCCGCACCCGGGATCAATTCGGCGCGGACATTTTTCCATCCGGTCGCCAGATCGGCATATTTCCGATCCTGCAAACCGGCGATGTACAACACTTCCCGTTCAAAATCGTGCTCTGTCAGATCCGGCTGATTCCCAACACTGAGCAATTCCAGGGCGCGGGCGCATTGCTGGGGATCGCGCTGGAGGCGCCGTTGGAGAGTCGCCTCGAAATCCTCGCCGTGGCGCAGATCCGCGAAAAGCGGCAGGCGGTACCAGCGGTCCAGGAATTTCGTGAACTCCTGGTCGCGCAATTGCTGAGCGCGCACCTCATCCACCGCTCGCCGCTCGTCGCGCCGGGACCGCGTCGGCAGGCCGGGCGACGCCGCGATCAGGACCAGGGCCTGCGGCGAGAGCCGTCCCGTGGCCGTCAGCCAGGCCGCCGCACGGCCCCCCATGCTGTAGCCGCCCAGCACATAGGACCCCGTGTCAGCTACCCGTTCGATATCTTCGGCCAGCCCTTCCAGCACCGATTCCGTCGTGGCCCGAGCGTCCAGAACCCGCTTCCCGTGGCCGGGCAGGGACAGCCCGGTCATTTCAGGCAGATGCCGCTGCAGCCCCTCGAAATCGCCCGGATCGCCGAGCCAGCCGTGCAGCAGGATCAGTCGATCAGCCATCGGCCAGGCGCCCCCTGAGTCGGGCCACCCACCGGCCGTGTCCATCTCTCGGCACGACGGCCTCGATCAGGCAGGACTCACCGCAGGCCTGTGCCTCGATCCATGCCGATTGCCACTCGTCGCGCGTGCGGCAGACCCAGGTCGGCAGTCCGAAACCTGCGGCCAGGGGCGCGAGCGCCACGTCGTGCGTGCCATCGCACAGGGGCGCCTTCACCTCCGGGTACTGAGCCACGGGCAAGTGGTCGAAAATACCGCCACCACCGTTGTGGATCGCCACGATGAGCACCTTTTGCCGCGAACGGCGTGCCAACAACAGGCTGTTCAGATCGTGCAACAACGAAAGGTCACCGATCAACAGGACGATGGGCTCGCCGGTACCGCAGGCCAGGCCACAGGCCGTTGCCAGTACCCCGTCAATGCCGCTGGCGCCGCGGTTCTTGCCGATTCCGCCATGGGACGAAGAGCCTGCGGCAAACCCGCCGACGTGGCGAACCGGCAAGCTGTTGCCCAGGAAGAGGCGCTGATCGGCGGCTGCGACATCGCGTGCGATCTCGGCCTCGGTCAGCTCGTTCGCAGAGGCGATCGTGTTGTCGATCACTGCGCCGATCCGGGAATCGGCGTCCAACCAGGCTTGCGTCCAGGGGCCGGGCATTCGGGCCAGGCATGCCTCCGCCAGGGCTTCAGCCGATTCCCCCGTACCAGCTGTGACCCGCGTCAGTTCCACGTGGCCCGGGTTACGGCGCTCTTCGGCCGGATCGATCAGGATGCGGCGAGCGGGCAAGGACTCCAGCCACTGCTCCAGCTTGCCGGAGACCAGCCGCGAACCCAGTTGCAATAGGAGATCCGGCTGCGGCAAGTCATTCATCCACTGGGCGTACCGGATCAGGGGTAGCTCGCCGGCGCGGGTACGCAGTCCCGACCCCGGGTCGGCGATCACCGGCCAGCCGAGGCTTTCGGCCAGGGGCCGGATCCGATCTCCTTCGCGCGTGTTGCCCACCACGAGCAGACCGCGTTCGGTGCGCGAAATCTCGGCGAGTACTTCTCGCAGGTCGGGTCGCGACGCCACCGGAACATTGCGAACGAAGGGCTCGCTACCGGCAAACCACGCCTCGAGGCCGGCCAGACAGGCAGCATCCCACTCGACGGCGGTGGGTTCGAGCGGCTTGCGAAAGGCGCAATTCAACTGCACCGGTCCGGGGAAACCGCCGGTTGCGACTCGAACGGACTCATCCAGTGCCGTCAACGCCAGTCGCGCGGGCAGTCGATCATCGGGCGCCGGCAGATCGTGCTGCCATTTCACCAGTGCCGCCAGGGGGCCGAGAGCGTCAATGGTCTGGTTCGAGCCGCAGTCGCGCGCCTCGACGGGGCGGTCGGCCGAGAGCACCAGCAGCGGGACGCCCGACTGCCTGGCCTCCGTCACTGCCGGAAGCAGGTTCATCACGGCCGTACCCGAGGTGGTGACCACGGCGGCCGCGCGTCCGGCCTGGGCGCATCCCAGGGCATGGAAACCGGCGCCGCGTTCGTCGATGGCCGCCGTCACCCGCATCGTGCCTGCCGAAACCAGGGCGGCGACCAGGGGCGTGTTGCGCGACCCCGGCGACACCACCACATCGCGAACACCCAGTCGACCGAGTTCCTCGACCAGCATTCCGCACCACAGGGCATTGATATTTGCGGCGGTGTGCGGATTGAATCTCGAGAATCCACTCATGAGACGGCCTTTCCGGAACGGTGCCGCAACAAATCGCCCAGCAGGGCCATCTTGTCACGTGTCTCGTTCCATTCCGCCTCGGCGTCGGAGGCGGGCAGCAGGCCGGCGCCCGCATACAGATGGAGCCGGCCATCGTGCCACAACGCCGACCGGATCGCCACGGCGACCTCGCTCTGCTCCGCCGAACAGCAGCCGACCGGGCCGGCGTACAGGCCCCGGTCGAAGGGCTCGAGGGCGGCGATCGTCTCTCGCGCCTCGCGCGGCGGTTGCCCGGCCACCGCGGGCGTCGGATGCAGGGCCGCCAGCAGATCACCGTCGCCGACACCCGTGCGCAATATGCCTTCCACCCGGTTGCACAGATGCTGCACTTCGCGCAAGCGGCGCAGATGCGGCTTGCTGTCCGCATCCAATGTCGTCGTCAGCGGCTGCAGCGCATCGAGGATCTGATCCAGTACCAGTTGCTGTTCGCGTCGATCTTTTTCCGATTCCAGCAGCTCCTTCCCCAGTGCGGCATCGGCCGATTCGTCGCCTCCGCGCGGTCGAGTGCCGGCCAACGCTTCGCTCTCGATCTGCTCGCCATCGCGCCGGTACAAACGCTCCGGACTGAGCGCCAGAAACGCTGTTTTCGGATCGGGCTGGATCAACAATCGATACGAAGCCGGCTGCAACTCGGCCGCACGGGCCAGCAATCGGGCGGGGTCGAACCACTCCACCGTCCACGAGGCACGACGGGCCAGGACCACCTTCTGCAACGGCGTCCCCTCCTCGAGCAGGTGCTGAACCCGCGCCACCTGTGCATCCCAATCCCCACGGTTCGGCGTCGATCCGGCATCCCGGCAACCGAACGCCTCGGCAGGACCCGGCAAGGTCGGGGCGGACAGGGCAGCCCGCAGCGCGGGCAGGCCCTGCGTATTGCAGTTGCAGGCCAACAGACAGCGGTCTCTCTCGCGTCGCATTTCCAGGCTCGGCAGCAACAGGCGACGGGTGCCATAGCTCTGCCATTCGGCTTCCGGATCGGTCGTGGCATCGAAGCGACCCCACAGGAACCAGCGCAACGAGGCGGCCGATTCCGGGTCTACCCTTCCGCGCAGTTCCTGCTCCAGACCGCCCATGCGACCCCAGGTCGGCAACTCGGCCTGCAGGGCGCAACCGGCAGCCTCGATCGCAAGAGCGTTGTCCCGCGAAATCCACTGCACGCGAGGGTACAGATCCAGACCCAGCGGTTCGCAGGCGGGTAGTGCGATTTCCAGGCGCCGGAAGCCCTCGGTCGCGTCGTGGGGCAGCCACTGGCGCAGAATCGTCAGCGCTTCGGAGCGATTGTTTGCCGTACAGCGCTCAAGCATGCTCGACCCCGGCAAAACGACGGCCCACCGCTTCGGCGACTGTCGCCATTTCGCGCATCAACGTCGAGAACCCCTCCAGCGAAAGCGCCTGGTCGGCATCGCTGTAGGAAAAGGCCGGATCGGGGTGGATTTCCAACATCACGGCATCGCAGCCGGCGGCGATCGACGCCTTGGCGATCGGGCCCACCAGGGCGGCATCGCCCGTGCCGTGCGCCGTATCGGCCACTACCGGCAGGTGCGTGGCCTGTTTCAGCACCGGGATCGCGTTGATGTCGAAAGTGAAACGCGACGAATGCTCGTAGCTGCGGATGCCGCGCTCACAGACGAGCACCTCGGCATTGCCGTAGTTCATCAGGTACTCCGCCGCATGCAGCAGTTCGGCCGTAAAACAGCCGAAGCCCCGCTTCAGCAGGACCGGCTTTCCGCACGAACCCAGCGCCTTGAGCAGCGAGAAATTCTGCCCATTGCGTGAGCCCACCTGCAGCATGTCGCTGTGCTCGGCCACGATTTCGATATCGGCCGCGTCCATGACCTCGGTGACCACGGGGAGTCCGTACTCGTCACCAGCCTCCTTCAGAAACTTCAATCCCGCGGCGCCCAGGCCCTGGAATCGGTAGGGGCTGGTGCGAGGCTTGAAAGCGCCCCCGCGCAACCAGCCGCCGCCGCTTTCGCGCACACAGGCAGCCACCTCGCGCATCTGCTCGCGGCTCTCCACCGAGCAGGGTCCGGCAATCACGGCGACGGTCGCCCCGCCGACCGTAGAAGGCCCCTGTTTGATCACGGTCGCATCCGGACGCCAACGGCGGCCGGTCAGCACCGCATCGGTATCCTGGCGCCAGGCACGAATCACGCCCTCCCGGTCGGCCCAGACCATGGCATTGATATGATCGCTGGTGGTCAGTCCGTAGGTGGCGTAGCCGGTGTCCTGCCAGAGGATTTCCAGGTCGTGCTCGCGGGCCGATTGCTGCAGGTCGACGAAGGCGTCGCGCTCGACCTCGAGAACGAAATAGCGGCCGTCGCTCCGGTCATCCACACGGGGCAGATCCGCACGCGAATCACTCATCATTCACTCCCTGGTTCACCGATCCCAGCTGTCCACGGACCAGATCGCAGAATAGTGCGATCCACTCTTCCTGGGTTTCGCGATCGGCCCGGTACAGGTCCATGTCGCCTGCCAACTGTTCGGTGTAGTAGGCGCTCAGGATGCGCTCGAACATGGCGTTGATCAGGAAGGCCAGGCGGCGTGAACGCACATTGGGTGCAATCTCACCCGAGCGTTGCGCATCTTCTACCAGATCCTCCAGGTAATTGGTGCTGCTGCGGGTGATTACGGCCATCTGCCGCGAACGATACGGTGCCTCGCCCCCGGCCAGGATATTGAAATAGATGCTGGCTAGCCGGGGATGCCGGTCGATGAAGCGAAAACCGCTGCGCAGCAACTCGCCCAGGCGCTCGACGAAGCCCAGGTCGCGGGTTTCTTCCTGCACTCCGCGCAGGTATTTTTTTACCTGCTTCAGGGTCACCTCGAGGATGCGATCGAAGAGATCGCCCTTCGAACGGAAGTAGTTGAAAATACTGCCTTTGCTGATGCCTGCGGATTTGGCCAGACTGTTCATCGAGGCGGAACTGTAGCCCTTGGCAAATTCGTCCACCGCGACGGAAAAGATCTTGTCACGCTTCTCCGGCTGGAGAGCCTGCCAGGCTTCCGTATCGGAATGGGAATCCGGCGTTTCGTGCTTGTCTGCGCTCAATTCGGCTCCTTTGCGAGATTGACCAGCCGGTCACTGACCACGTGGTCAATATACCATATCGCGCGTTGGGAGCAATAGTTGAGATGAGGAGTGAGATGCGGATCGGACCGTGCCGCAGATCCGAACCCATTCCCCAGTTTCCGGAAGAAACTGTCAAGCCATCCAGTTTGCCCGGTGTCGATTCCACCTCGCCGAGGGCTTCGACCGGTGGCACGGAGGAGGCTATTCGACCGATTCCATGCTATCTTTTGCGCTGTTTCAGCCACCGTTGGACTTCAACCAAGGACGACTCATGCGAATCGTATCCGTGTTCCTGGTACTGCTGTGCCTCGTAGCGCCACCCTCGATTGCCGGTACCGACGGCATCACCCCGAAGCAGGTCCTGGACCTGCAGCAGGTCGGCGCGCCCGATCTATCGCCGGACGGGAAATGGGCCGCCTATACCGTACGAGAGAATCGCGCCCTGGATGAAAAAGCCGGCAGCGGTTGGAGTCGCCTCTATGTCATCTCCACCGACGGCGGCGATCCGCGTCCGTTCGTGACCGGCAGCGTCTCGGTCGGCTCGCCGAAGTTTTCGCCCGATGGAAAGTACATCGCCTTTACGATGTCCCGCGGTGAAGGCGCCAAGACCCAGGTCTGGGCCATCCCGACCCACGGCGGCGAGGCCCTGGCCGTCACCGCGAGTACAACCGGAGTCAGCAGCTGGAGTTGGAGCCATGACGGCGCCTCCCTCTTCTACGTGGAGAGCCAGGCCCCTTGTGCCGACGAGAAGACGCTGAAGGAGAAGGGCTTCCTGCCGCGCTACTACGAAGAGAATCTCAAGAAACGACTGCTGAAACGTGTGGCCTTTGACTTTGGCGTCCCGATTGCCGATGCCGAAACGCTGGTCGATGACGGAGCTGTCTGGAATATCCACCCCGGCCCAACCGGCAAGTACCTGGCCTACGGCGCCAGCGCGAACTCGTTGGTGGACCAGCGCTATATGTTCCAGGACATCTATCTGTACGACCTGGACAGGGGCGAGTCGAGGCTGCTGGTCGACCTGCCGGGTAAGATCGGTCACTTCCGTCTCAGTCCCGACGAGAAGAATTTGTACTACACGGCCGCTGCCTCGCGCAGCGACCATTCCGTCAGCAGCCTGTACGTCGTCGCGACCGATGGCGGCCAGCCGCATAACCTGACGGCCGAGGGCTTCGAGGGTCACATCCGCGTCGCGGATTGGCGTGACAACAAGACCCTGCTGTTCCAAGCCGATGAGCATGTGTATCCGACGCTCAGTCTGCAGTCACTGAACAACCGGGCCGGCGATCGGAAGCTACTCTTCGACGGCCAGAAGCACGACCTGGTGGTCGGCATGGCCGCCACACGCCCGGGCCAGAAGAAAATGCTCGTCATCGGCCACAACAGTACAACGCCGCGCGAGTTGTATGTGATCGAGGGTGCGGGGGATCCGAAGCGTCTGACCTTCCACAACGATTTCCTGAAGGACGTGCCGCTGGGAGAGCAGAAGGTCATCCGATATGCCGCTCGCGACGGTCTGGAGATCGAGGGGATCCTGATGCTGCCGGTGGATGGCCAGCTACCGGCTCCGCTGGTTGTCGATGTCCACGGCGGACCCGAATCCAACCACCGCAATGGTTGGATCAGCCGCTACGCCAGTCCCGGCCAGGCGATGTGCGCCCGGGGCTACGCGGTGTTCTTCCCGAACTACCGCGGCAGCACCGGTCGTGGCCTGGAGTTCGCCGCCGCCGCGTTCGGCCAACCGGCTGGCGCCGAATTCGAGGACATTCTCGACGGCGTCGACTACCTGATCAAAGAGGGGATCGCCGACCCGGAGCGAGTGGGTGTGATGGGGGGTTCGTACGGCGGTTATGCCACGAACTGGCTGGTGACGCGTTACAGCGACCGCTTCGCCGCCGGAGTCGGGTTCGTGGGTGTCAGCGATCTGGTTTCGAAGCGCTATCTGACGGACATCCCGTTCGAGGATGAGTACGTCCACATGGGCGCCCGGGTCAGCGAGATGTGGGACCTGATGCGCGAGCGCAGTCCGATCTACCATGCTGGAAACTGCAAGACCCCGTTGTTGCTGTTGCACGGCGACAGCGATCCGCGCGTACACCCGAGCCAGAGCCAGGAACTGTACCGGGCCCTGAAGATGGCCGGCCATCCGGCAGTGCGACTGGTCTACTACCCGGGCGAAGGCCACGGGAACCGCAAACGATTCGGTCGCGAGGATGTGCTCCACCGCACGATCGGCTGGTTCGACTACTACCTGCTGGACGGCAACGCACCGGACGGACCGATGCCGGCGTTGGACTACAGCGAAGAAATCGGGGCCCTCGAGAAGGACTGAGTTCCTCACCTCGACCAAGAACAAAGCCCCCTGCCGCGACAGGGGGCTTTGGTTTTCCGGCCACTGAAGTCCCTACGCCGGATCTGCCGCCAGGGCATCGATCAACGGCCCGAGGTGTTTCTCGTAGCGCCGCCAACGCCCGATCGATGACCGGTACAGCTGGTGTCCGACCTGGACATTGCTGGCCGTCTGGACCGACCGCCGACTCTTATGGAACTCGAGGCAGGCCGGATCCCACGGAAGATCCAGAAACTCGATCAGGCGGCGACTCGTCGTTTCCTGGTCGGCGATCAGCGCCTCGTAGTCCACCTCCAGGAATCCCAGCGGACAGACCCGCATCCAGTGCGCCATCAGCCGCTGATACCACCGGTAGAATCGCCCCAACGAGTCCAGATCATTCCGGTAGTTGTGACTGTAGATGAAATCCGTCACGTAACAGGACAGGCAGGTATCCAGCGGATCGCGCCTCGCGTGGATGATCCGCGCGCCCGGAAAGATCAGTGAGATCAGCCACAGATGGCGAAAGTTCTCGGGCAATTTGTCGACGATACGCAGGGCCTCCGGAGCCAGCGATTGCAGGTGGGCTCCGTAGGACTCACCCGCCTGCCGCACCACCGGCGGGGTCAGTCCATCCAGCAGTTCGGCCCACCTCTGCGGCGGTTGTTTTCCCAGCAGACCGCCGGCAATCTCCGGCACATGGATCAACTCCCCTGCGCCATACACCTGCGGATGGCAGGCCAGAATGGTCTCGATCAGGGTCGTGCCCGATCGCGGCATACCCACGATGAAAACCGGCAACTCGGCGTCCGGTCCGCCTGACTGCCGGGTGGCGAAGAACTCCTCATCGCAGGTCTGTTCAAAGGCCTGTACAGCGACAGCCATCTGGTCGATGGCCGGCGGATGATCATCGGCCAACGCTCGCTGTTCGTTGCCACGGGCGAAATGATCGAAGGCCCGATCGTACTGACCGATATCCTCGTAGATCTTGCCCAGGGCCAGATGAACCGTCGCGCGGGAGAGCGCCGACAGATCATCTCTCTGCAGGTGCTTCTCCAACTCGGCGAAAGTGAAATCGTCCGGCCGGGCCTTGTCGATCCGGGCACATTGAATCACGGCCTCCACCTGCCGCGGGTCCAACTCGTACGCACGCCGGAATGACTCGCCGGCGAGGTCGTACGCCCCCTCGTTGCGCAGTACGATTCCCCTGCCGAAATGCGGCCGGGCATCCTCGGGCGAAGCCGCCGCTGCGGCCGCGAACGCCTCGAGTGCCGGATCACGACGGCCCAGGGAACTGAAGGACTCGCCGATCCGCTGCAGGACCTCGAAGCGATCGGGCGCGAGTCGGCGGGCCTCGCTCAGCGTGCGCAGGGCCTCGGCGGGACGGCCCGCGGCCAACTGCACTTCGGAACGCAGATCGAGCAGTTCCAGGGAATCGGGAGCACGCGCGAACCCTTCATCCACAATCGACAGCGCCTCGTCGTAACGGCCCGAGGCGATCAGGATCTGGACCCGTGATTTCCGGTAGCGGATCGAGTCGGGATCGGACGACAGCGCCCGACAACTGTACTCGAAGGCACCAGTATGGTCATTCGAACGGTGCGCGACCATGGCCAGCATGTGGAGGGCCGAGCCGTACTTCGGCTCCCGCTGTATCGCATCCAGAGCCTCGGCCCGGGCCTCGGCCAGGCGGCCGGATTGATAGTGGGCTGCGGCCCGTTCGTAGGCCTGCAGCGCCTGGGCCTGGATCGGTTCAGTCAACGGGAATCCTCGTTTCGTTTCCATTGCGCAACGTGACTTTCACCGTTGCCACGCGCGAAGGCAAGTTCACTTTGCGCGAGTCGAAGGTTTCTCCCGACTCGATTCACCGCTAGACTCACACCCATGAATCGTAGCCAACCATCAAACCGTCCCGGCGCCGCGCCGGTCTTCGGGTTGATCTCAATCACCGCATTGCTGTGGTGGCTGAGGGCGACCCGTTTTCACCCCGATGGGCTGGACTATGCCCAGTCCGTAAAAACCGGTGTGGGCCTGTTTCACCCCCACCATTTGTTGTACTCCCCCGTTGCCTGGCTGTTGCATCGCGGCCTGGGATTGGATCCGATCACCGCCGGGCAGTTGCTGCAACTGATCGCCTTCGTCGTTACATCCGTGGCGGCCTGGCACCTGGCCCGGCGCATCCTGGGCTCTGCCGAGCGCGCGACGGCGGGTACTGCGATGCTGATCGCGCTGCGGGGCGTGCTGCTGTACACGACCTGGCTGGAGGTCTACCTGCCGGCCCTGGCATTGTCCCTGCTGGCGGCGGACGCGATTCAGAGCGAGGACGAACGTCTGATGCCGGCTGTGCTGTATCTGGCAGGCGCGGTACTCTTTCATCAGATGTGCGTGCTGATGGCGCCGGCGTTGCTGTTGGTCCGGCCTCGATCGGCGCGAACGTGGCGCGCCGTCGGTGGTGCCGGAAGCCTGGTGCTGGGCGCCTATCTGGTCGCGGCCGGCGGCGATCCGCTCGGGTTCATATTTCGGTATGCCCAGGCCGGGGTCCCTGCCTGGGGTGCGCCGGAAAACCTGGGCCTCTGGGGGTGGAAGGCCCTGGGCTTCGGCTTGTGGGCGGTGATCGCTCCTCTGCCGTCCTGGTTCGCCGGACCGGCCGCGGCGACCGTGTTATTGGCCCTGGCCATTGCCGCCGTTCTTGCGATTCGCTGGGCTCCTCGCCTGACCGGCGAGACCCGCTTCGCTGCGCTGTGGCTGGCGCTGCATCTGCTCTTCGTGCTTTGGTGGCTGCCGACCGAGGTGGACCTGTACGTAGTCGCTCTGGCCCCGTTGTGGATATTGGCGATGCTGGGCTGGCGTGCACGACCGAACTGGATCTCCGCACGCCGGGTCCTGGCCGCTGCGGCACTGCTGGCTACGGTAAATCTGATCGTGACGGTTGTACCGAATCGACAGGGCATTGATCCAGTCCATGTCCAGGCCCAGGCGATTGCCACCGCTGCTGACTCCAACGCCGTGATCATCACCGTTTTCGAGGTGCAACAGTACCTGATCTACTTCTTCGACCGGCCGGATGCCCGGGAATGGAGCGCCGAGGTCCGGGCCGGATGGCTGCCTCCTGCGGACCGCCGGGTACTGATCCCGGCCGCACCTCCGGGCTGGGCAAGTGAGCCCGGTTGGCCGGCCTGGAAAAGCGCCGTCGCCGCCGGTCGAGCTCGGCCGGTGCAGGTCTCGGATCGCTATCTCTTGTATCCGCCTGCTGTCGTCGAGTCGGAGTGATCGCACGCGCTCGGATGTTTCCCTGAAATTGAGAGTCGAAAGACAAAATATCTCCTCCACGCCATGGCAACCTTCTTGCTGGTGGATGTTCGGATTCGTCGATGCCCCGCAGGTCCCGAAGGCCCCGCAGGCAGCGACCCACCGCATTCGAAGGTCAAGTAGCGATGATCCGGACCTACCAACCCACGCAACTCCGCCGCTCGAAGTGGCGCAACCCCTTGTTGAACAGTGCCTTCGTCTGCTTTTGCGTCCTTCTGTTGGGAATCCTGCCCGCGTCCGCGCGCGAGTTCACGCAGGAAGCTTTCCAGTACCGGTCCGATGGCACCGTGTTGCCAGCGGTCGAAATCAACCCGGCAAAGATGACCGGGCTCACCCGCTACGAGTACGACCTGGGTCGCGAACGGCACCTTTCGATCCGGACCGATCTGGATCCCGGACACCATGGTGAACTGGAACAGATCGCCGAGACGGTACGGTACTGCTATCGCTTTCTCGAGACCCGGGCGGGACGGCCGGTGACCGGCAATGTACTGCTCTATCTCCTGGAGTATTCCGAGCGTCCTCGGTGCTATCGTTTCCACACCGAAGTCGCGGACGACAGCGGCTGGAATCAGATCCGCGTCGCTCTGGTCTCGTCTCGCGAAGTCGACTCCGGACTGTTGGAAGCGAGCCATGTATCGGAGTTCCTGTTTGACACCCTGCCCCACGAACTGACCCACGGTCTGCTCGAGATCGAACCCACCGTCCGACACGATCGAGACGGAGAACCGCCGGTCGGGACGCGTTGGTTCATCGAGGGACTGTGTGAAAAGTGGGCCAAAGATTTTTGCCGGAGCGAAGCGCCGCGTGAATGGCGACGCGGACTGGCGCGCCGACACCTGGACCGGCCACCGGCTCATCCCGGATCCGAGGATACGATCTGGTCCTGGGGTCGGACCGCCACACCTGACTGGCCGTTGGAATCGGATCGATACGGCCTGGCCATGTTGCTGGTCCAGGCCTGGTCGGAATCGATCTCGCCGCGGACCCTGCTGGCCCGGATGACAGCCGCGGGCGGCAACCTCGATGGCGCTGCCCTGATCGACCTGCTTCGGGAAACGACCGGCCGGAGCCGCGAAGACCTGCTGCGACGGGCCCTCGTATTGCGCTCCCGGTTGACGATTCCGGCTCAGGCACAAGCGCACGTAGCGCACTCCCGGGTCGCCGGATAGCGAAAGGGCGGCCCCTGGGGACCGCCACTTTCTCTCCCTGCCCGGCCTTTCCCGTCCGGACTCCCCTTCGGCGAATCTAGAACTGCAGCCCCAGGGCATCGATCGTCTCGTAGGTCAACTGACCGCGAGCCAAACCGTTGTCCTCCTGGAACTTGTTCACGGCAGCCATCGTGTCCTTGCCGTAGATTCCATCCAGCACGCCGGGGTTGTAGTTCCGGGACTTCAGGGCCTTCTGGATCTCCAGCACCGCACCGTGTGTCATGTTGGTCTCGCAGAGGATCTGACGCCACTCCATGTAGCTGGGTTCGGACATGACGGTCTTGGTCACTGTCCGGTACTCGGCCTCGATCGGCGTGCGAATCTCACGCGGGCCATTGACCAGCTTGCGAACCTTCACGGTCTCGTACGCGGCCGGGATGATCTCGGTTCGGGTATGGGCCGGCTGATCGATGACCGTGCGGGTGATGGTCTTGTACTCGGCCGGGATGGTCTCCTCGCGGGTGGTCGCTTCGGACTTCAGAACCCGCTTGGTAACGGTCTTGTAGACGGCCGGCTCCTTGACCAGGCACATGATTTCGCCGGTTGCTCCATCGACCTTCTCGACCGGGCCGCGCCCTCTCTTCCAATATTCGCGCGCCGGGGTGACCAGGATCTCCTCGGTTTCGGTCTCGTAGACGGCCGGGACTTCGACCATGCGGGTCGACTCGCCCTTGACCAGGACCTGCTCCTGGACCGTTTTGTGGGTCGCCGGGACCACGACCAGCTTTTCACCGGCCTCCTTCACCAGGACGCTCTCCTCGGTCCACTCGTACTCGGCGGGAACGACCTCGATGCTGGACGACGCCTCCTTCACCATGACCCGCTCACTGGTCGACTCGTAGACGGGCGGAATCAGCACGCGGGCATAGCACTCCCCGGCCGAGGCGTTCATCGGCAGCAGTTCGGTCTCGGGATCGATATTTCCGATTTCGCGGTTGGCCTGGATTTCGGCCAGACGGGCACGCTCGGCGGCGGACTCGGCAGCGCGGCGGCTCTGCTCCAGCTCGGCCTGCTGCGCGTGGGCAGCCTGCTCCAGCTCACTGATCCGCTGGTCACGCATCTCGATCTCTTCCTCGACATTCAGGCCTACGTTCTGTCCGCTGCAACCGGCCAGGACACCGGTCGCAACGATCAGCAGCGCGAAAAGCGCAGTCTTCGGTTGAATCTGAGGGGTCATTCTTCTACCTCCATCGGAATGGCACTACACATTGGTTCTGTCTCGTTGGCGGGCAAATAGCGAGCATCGCCCGAACCACGTCACCCCTACAGACAAAACCGGTGGAACTTAGTCACATATAAAATGGAAGTTTTTTCGATGCTCAGGCAGGCCGTGCAAACCAATCGGTGCCCAGCGCGGAGTCGGGCTCGAACCCAATGCGTTTCAGGTACTTACGATGCTTGTCAACGCCTCCGCGAGCGACGAATCGGCACACGCCCGTGCAACTCATCACCTCGGACCAGGCACGGTAGAAATACTGGGCACAGCGGAAATCCCGATGAGACGGGATGACATAGTCCAGGCGAACCTTCAGTGTGTCCCCTTCGGTCGCTTCGCAAATCACGAGGCCGACCGGCAGCATATCCCGCAGAATGAAGGCGATCTGCGGTCGATCGATCATATCGAGGTCGAAATCAGGAAAGAAGTGGTGGATGTCGTCAGCGTGGAAATCGAGAAAACGGCGCAGGTAGGGACTGTCGGCACGATCGATGGCCAGTAGTTCAAAGGCTTCGCTGCGGCCAGGCTGCATCTTGGCCAGAAACACGATGTTCACGATGGCGATGAATCCATTCACGGCCAACACCGGATACGCGCCGGCCAGGAGACCGTACAACGCGAAAGCGCTCGCGCCGATGAGATTCAGGAACCGCAGCCGCGCCAGTGATTTCATCATCAGCGACACCGCGACCAGCACCGACGCCACATAGCCCAGGATTTCGATCCAGTTGCCCATTCTACCGTTCCGTCCTTCTGCCTGCGAAAACGAGCCGGCGGAATGCCGGCTCGCTCTCAAGGTATCCGCTTTGTGTTATCTGCGCCAGAAGGGCGATCCGCCCACCAACGCTCAGGACGGCCAGGGCCGTCAGTGCCCGCGGCGCGTGCCATGTTACTGACGACGAGACTGGCTCGATCATATCATTCAGCGGGTTCTCCTGGTCGATCGCCGGAACTCCACCGGCAGGTGATTCCAGGGAGCGCTTCACCAGGTGAGGCGCACACAAAGAGGCGCTCCGTCGCAGCAACGAAGCGCCTCGCATCCCGGACACGACAGGGGGACTACAGCGTCCGGGACTCTCGAGTCCGAAGATCTAGTAGGTGATCTTCGGATCCATCTCTTTGGCAGCGTCGACCCACTTGGTCACGGTGCCGGCCGGCGGGGAAACCCGCGCAAAGTTCTTCTCATCGTTGACCGTCTTCATGGTGTCGGCCAGGTTGGCGGCGTTGCGATTGCGCAACTCCTTGACCGTGTCCACGCCAGCGCCCTTGAGCAATTCGGAGTACTGGGGGCCGATGCCCGAGATGCGCATCAGGTCCGCCATGTTTGTCCACTTCAGGATCGTCGACTCACCCATGCCGGTAGCCTCGGCAACATCCTTGCGGCCGGCGGGGGTGGAACATTTCTCCAACAGCTTCTCGGTGGTCTCGATGCCAGTCTCGTTCAACTTGGCGGCGTACTTCGGGCCGATGCCCTCGATTTCGTCAATACGGTAGCTCATTGCAGTTTCCTTTCTACGGATCGGGTCGGAGATGATCTCCGGACTACATCATGCCTTTGAATTTGTTCTGGATCGACTCGAGGGTCGGGCCGACCACGGAGCCGACGCCGGTCATCGAGGTGACCTTCGCGATGGCGCCTTCGAATTGCGGAAACACCTTACCGACCGCCGAGGTCAGCTGGGACTTCTGCTCGGGCGACATCTCGCTGACCTTGGCCACGATCTTCTCCAGATCGATGTCCATCTGCTTCAACTGGGGCAATACTGCCTTCGCCGACTCGACATCCTTGATGCCGCCGAGGGTCTCGGCTGCCTTGGACACGAACGACGTCAACTCGGACGTCGTGCCGAGGTCGGCTTTCTCCATCGCCTTCTCGGCCTGGTCGCAACCGGCCAGCGTACCGAACGCGGCCAGGGCGAGAGCGATCAGCAGGCCGTAGCGCAGGATCTGTGACTTCATTTGGATTCCTCCACTCCCATGGTTCTCAATGATTGACTTGTTGGATGCAGGATGGGACTGGACTCTTTTCCCCCTGCTCGCCGCTACAGACAGTGCCAAAACCGGAAAGTCACATGGGAAACACAGAAAAAAGGGGCCGAGAGGGCCCCTTTTCTTACAGATCGAGCTAACTCGTTATTTTGGAAGAAGTAACAAATTGTACCGAACCGCGCCCGGAAGCAACGGCAGGGGCTTTCCTTCCGCCCAGGCATCGTGGCCGGCGAGAAAGAACCGAGAAAGAGGATGTCCACTCTGCCCGCCGGGCATGTGGAACACTCCCTGTTCCTCGCGACCTGGAGAAACGACCATCCGCTCGCTTGCGCCCCACCTCGCGTGCTGAACGCGCGGCAGCAGACTGTCGCCCGGCAAGTGCTGACGAGGCGCCGCCAGCCAGTGCTCCAGTTGGGGTACCGCCTGAACCAGCGGATGCTCGACCCGCACGGTGACCCTTTCGGCACGAGTGAAGTCTTCCAGGCGCCGCCCATTCCAGGCCGCATTTTTCAGCACGCGGTCCATCGCCTGGAGTGGGAAGTCATCCCAATTCTCGTACCACGGCGCCAACAGATGGGGCGGCCGGGCGTGAATCAATTCCCAGGCTACCGCGAAACGATACGAAAGCCACTTGCTGTCGAACTGCGGAGCACGAGCCTCGCAGGGCTTGGTCAGAAAATCGTAGACGCCCTGTACGCATTGGAATGCGAATTCCCTGACCAGCCGGTAGGCTGCAGCGTCAGGAACCGCTCGCCCGGGCCACTCGTCGCGCACGATGCGAAGGTACTCCGCTCGCAATGAGTCGGTCGCCGCCCCGGGACGCTCCAGGGCTTCGAGAGCCAGCGTTCGCCACTCACCATAGAACAATGCCCGGTCGTCCAGTTGCAGGGCGAGCATTTCGGCCTCCGTCGGATGCTCCATCGCCCGCAGTGCGTCCCGAACCTGACGAGCCCGAGCGCCGAGCGCATAGCCGCTATCGCCGATCAGCGCCAGATCCTTGCCGGCCGCAACCCGGTTGTTCGCCATCCACACTCTTCCCTCGGGCGGATCCACCCAGCGCGGCTGTTCGGCAGGCGACAGGTAGCCATCCCAGTAGCAGGACCCGTCGGCCCAGGAGACGGGCATCCGGCCGTCGAATCCGACCCGTCGGGGAAGCCGGCCCACCAGGGACCAGGCGACCCGGCCTTCCCGGTCTGCGTAGAACAGATCCAGCCCCGGCACGCCGAAGGATCCGGCCAAGGCAGCGACCTCGTCGACATTCGCGGCCGACTCGAGGTTCATCAATTCGAAATTCACCGCCTCGACATCGTGGGCCACGAAGCGGAAAGCCAGCGGGCGTCCTTCGACGTCTTCGTCCCACAGGGGCCCCCAGATCGTTTGCCGGATGTGCAGTGTATCCGGCTTCGAGTGTGCCACCTCGATGATCTCCGCTATGTCCTCGAAAGTGCGCCATCCGTCGGGTGTACGGTAGCGATGGGAATCGAGCGAATCGACCTCGACGACGACCAGATCCCCCCAGTCGCCGCCACTGGTGGTAAAGCCCCAGGCCACCTCGCCATTGCTGCCGGCAATCAGCGCCGGAGTGCCCGGCAGAGTGACGCCCACGACCGAGCGTGAACCTCCGGCCTCGGGCCAAGTCATCCGAGCGCGGTACCAGATATTCGGCAATTGATGCCCCAGATGCATGTCGCTGGCCAGGAGAGCCCCGCCGTGACCGGTCAGGCGCCCGGCGATCACCCAGCCGTTGCTGCCGGCAACGCGGCGTGGCCCGATATCGCTTTCACGCAGATGTTCGGCACGGAAATCGTCGTAGCTCTTGCCGCCGTAGGTCCAGTTACGCACGTTGAAATCGCTCGAGTCGGGAATCGCGATCGGCGGCGGTGAGGGGTCGGTCTGCAGCGGAGCTTCCCAGCGATTCGAGCGCGGCAGTAGCAACTCGACCAGCGGAGCCGGCAGGACGTCCCGCACCACACCCCATGCAGACTCGGTGCTCGCCGCGGAGAGGCTGAGCGTCAGGAACATGGAATCGAGCGTCAACACCGAGTCCTCAGCCAGCCAGGGCTGCGGCTTCTCACGCAACAGAAGGTATTCGAACGGAGGTGCCTTCAAGTCGCTGAGCCCGAAGTTGACGCCGTCGGCGTAGGCCTCCAGCAGGCGACGGGTGGGACGATCGAGACTGTCGATCACTTTCCGCGCCTGGACGCGGAAACGGTGGCGACGCGAGTCCCGGTCCGCGTCGATCAGAGCCGATCCCAGCAGCCCCGCCAATTCGCCGGCGGCGCTCCGACGCTGCAAGTCCATCTGGAAAAACCGATCCTGCCCGTGCAGGTAGCCCAGCGCCCGGGCGGCGTCGAGCCGGCTGGAGGCGGTCAAATCCGGCACCCCGAGCGAGTCGCGCGTCACGGACACCGGCGCGGCCAAACCGGGCACCGTGATCTCTCCCTCCAGCCGCGGCAGGCTGGAACGGAGCGTGATGAATCCGGCCAAAGCGACCATACCGACCAGGCCCGCCAGCCAGGCCAGAACGATTCCTGCAATGCGTACGATGCGGCGAAGCAACGGCCAACCCCCTGTGCGGTATTCGGATCAGAACTCGATCCTGCCCTCCAACAACCGTCCGCCCTCGATCACGACCTGCGCGCCGGAGACGTTGACGATCTCGACATCGCCCCGGCAAACCACATCCGGACCGAAGCGAACATCTCCGCGCACCACCAGGCGGCTGCACTCCAGCAGCGACGGTGCGCCGTGGGGGAATCGGGCATCGAAGTCGTCCACGAACTGGAAGAATTCCGGGTCCAGATCAATGAAAGCCCGCTTCAATGTACGGGCCGGATTGGCGATGACACGATGATCCTCGGTCAACACGTAGTTGTCCGAACGCACATCCAGCAGATCGTTGGTCTTCTTGATGGGCGCAAAGCGCGATGGCGGAATGAGCACCGCGCCCGAACCGGGGAAAATCTCGATCGCCGAGCCCATCGCCGTTTCCAGCTGGTAGACCGGCGGCGAAGTACGATCACGAGGATCGACCGTCTTCTCGTTGCAGATCATGGCCAGGCCCAGGACCCCGTCTTTCTCTGCCAACAGCGCCTGCAGCGCCTGCAGATTCACCCACAGATTGTTCGTGTTGAAGAAGCCATGGCGACGGATATTCTGGAAACTGGCCTCGTCCTCGGGCGCGCACTGCGCCAGTTCGCGCAGCAGCAATTGGCCATTCAGGAGTTGGGCCAGATGGCCGCCCTTCTTGTCGGCCTCCGTGCGCGGAGCAACCTCCATCATGAAGGGCAGTTGGTTCTGCACGAAGTAGCCCAGCAGGCCCTCGTCCATCACCGCGCCCAGATTGTCCGAGTTCGAGACAAACGCATACCGGTATCCGGCGCCGAGCAGATGGTCCAACATACCGCTGGTAACCAGCGCGGTGTAGATATCGCCGTGACCGGGCGGGCACCATTCCAGCGCGGGATCGGCCGGCCAGGTCGCCGGCTGCAGGCTGTCCTGCAGGATCTTCGGCACCTTGTGCTGCACGAAGTCCCGCGGAATCTCACCCTGCTCCAGCTTCCCCTCCAGCGCTGCCAGCGAATCGGCCCGCGTGGAGAAGCTGTTCATCAGCACGAGCGGTACACCACTGCCCGCCGCCTGCTGCGCGATGATATCCAGGAAGGTCCTGCCCTCCTTGACCGGCAGCAGCGACTTGGCCCGGGCCAGCCCCATGCCCGTGCCGAGGCCGCCATTGAGCTTGATGACCACGGCCTGCGGCAGCGCCTTGCGCCCGGCGGCTTGCAACTCGGGCCCGAAATCCGCACTGGCAGGCACGTCGAATACCGGCTGGATGAATTTCTCGGGGATCAGGCCCATGCTGCCTTCCGCCAGCAGATCAAAATAGTGTTCGAAGGTGCGGATGACGATGTCGGGCAGGTTCTCGGCGCGCATGCGCTCGGCGAACGGGGCGAAATTGCCGGTGGTGGCCACTCGGAGACCTCCCTAGCGGGTCGGGGTCAAAGATTCGGGTTTGCGAAGTGAAGACTAGTCCAGATCGCCGGTGATGCCAATGACGACTGGTGGCCTCGTCGTGGATTGACCCTGGGAGACCCAGTGGTGGCCGTGCCTGAATTCTGGTAGATTCTACTCAGCCCGCTGCCCGGCCCTGTGACCCGGCCATTCCCCCCCTTCCGGAGGCGCTTGCCATGAGCAACGACCCTACGCTGCCCCCGGATTCCGGGGACCTGCAACCAACCATCGATTCCCACGCCGCCGAGGCGGATACGACTCCCTCGCAGGCCGAATACCATCCTGCTACCGAGATCGGGCCGTACCGCCTGCTGCAGCGCATCGGTGTCGGCGGCATGGGCGAGGTCTGGTCCGCCGAACAGTTGCGTCCGGTGCGCAGGCGGGTGGCGGTCAAGATCATCAAGCGCGGTATGGACACCCGTGAGGTGGTGGTTCGGTTCGAGGCCGAGCGGCAGGCTCTCGCGCTCATGAATCATCCCAACGTGGCGCAGGTCTTCGACGCCGGCGAGACTCCGCGCGGCCGGCCGTATTTCGCCATGGAACTGGTCAAGGGCATCCCCATCAGCGCCTACTGCGATCGCCACCGCCTGGCGACCCGCGAGCGGCTCGAGTTGATGATCCAGGTCTGCGAAGGAGTCCAGCACGCGCACCAGAAGGGTGTCATCCACCGGGACCTCAAGCCCTCCAACATCCTGGTCACCGTCGAAGAGGGCGGCGGCCCCCGCCCCAAGATCATCGACTTCGGGGTGGCCAAGGCCACCCACCAGCACCTGACCGAGATGACGCTCTTTACCCAGTTGGGACAACTCGTCGGCACTCCCGAATACATGTCGCCCGAGCAGGCCGAGATGTCGGGCGAGGACGTGGATACGCGGACGGATGTCTATTCCCTCGGTGTCGTGCTTTACCAGCTGCTGACCGGCACTCTGCCCTTCGACTCGAAGGAACTGCGCAAGGCGGGGCTCTACGAGATCCAGCGCCGCATCCGGGAAGAGGATCCGCCCCGACCCAGTACCCGCGTTTCGAGTCTGGGGAATGATCGCGGCGAGATCGCCAAGCAGCGCCAGACCCTGGGCGGGGCACTGGCGCGTTGCCTGAAGGGCGATCTCGACTGGATCGTGATGCGTGCCCTGGAGAAGGACCGGCTGCGCCGCTACGATTCTCCCCGGGAACTGGCCGATGACCTGCGCCGCCACCTGCACGACGAACCGATCGTGGCCGCTTCGCCCTCGGTCGGCTACCGCGCCCGAAAATTCGTGAAACGTCACCGCGCCGGGGTGGTGGCCGCCGCAGTGCTGATGCTCGCCCTGCTGGTCGGCGTGGCCGGACTGACGGGGGGCCTGATGCGCGCACGGCAGGCCGAACAGGAGGCCCTCGTCGAGCGCGACCGGGCTCAGCAATCCAGCCGGGAGCTGGGTGAGGTCGTGCAATTCATGGTGGACCTGTTCGAGGTGGCCAATCCCGAGAACGGGGAAGGCCAGGACATGACCGCCCGGGAGATCCTGGACCAGGGCGCGAACCGCCTGCGCACCGACCTGCGCGGACAACCGCTGGTCCGGGCCCGGCTCTACAACACCCTGGGCGAGGTCTACGAGAGCCTCGGTCTGTACGGGGCCTCTCTTGAGCACAAGAGCGAGAGCCTGGAGATCCTGCGAAAAGAAAAGGGAGCCGACAGTCCCGCGGTCGCCGAAGCCTACCTCGGACTGGCCACGGTGGAGTACTTCCGGGCCAACTACGCCGCCTCGGAACAAGCTGCCCAGGCGGCCCTGGATATCTACCGCAAGCACCACTCCGGTGACCACGTGAACGTATCGCGGGCGCTGCGAGCCGTCGCGGTGGCGCGCTCAGCCGGCGGCGATCCGGCAGCAGCCGAACCGATGTACCGCGAGGCTCTGGAGATGCTGCGACGCCTTCCCGGAGTGGACCCCGCGACTCTGGAAGCGCAGGTACGCGGGCTGGCCAATGTGCTCAACTCCTTCGACCGGCACGAGGAGGCCGAAGCCCTCTATCAGGAATCCCTGGCCTTGACACGCCAGATCCACGAAGGCGATCACCTGATGGTCGCCTATGCCCTGGACAATCTGGCCATCCACTACGATTTCTCGGGCAACCGCGAAAAGGCGGAGCCCCTGTACCGGGAAGCCCTGGCCATGTTGCGCCGCATCTACGATGGCGACCACCCGGAAGTCGCCCAGACCATGGGCAACCTGGCGGGTTTCCTGATCGCCTGGTTGGATCCCCGGGATGTGAATGCCGAGGCGGTGCTGGCCGAGGCCGAAGCGCTGTACCGCGGTGCCATCGACATGCACCAGCGCTACCGTCCCGGCCACCCGATGATCGGGGACGATCTCGGAGGGCTGGCGACCATCGAATCCCTGCGGGGAAACCAGGAAGCAGCCAGGGACTACTGGGAGCAGGCCATTGCGGTCTATCAGATGAAGCTCGATTCCGGGCATCCCAAGCTGGTCGATGGACAGCTGGGACTGGCCGGCACCCTGCTCGACCTGAAACGAGGCGCCGAGGCCGAGTCGTTGCTGCAGGGCATTCTCGATGGGCTCGGCGACCAGGCGACGCAGGACCGGCGGTACCAGGTCGAGGCCTACCTGCTCGAGGCGTATCGGATGCAGGGGCGCGAGGAGGAGGCCGAGCAGTTGGCGGCCCGGTTGCCGGAGAAGTTCCTACCGCAAGAGTGAATGCAGAGGCTCGTCCTCCCGCTCCTGCGGGGGATTCTTTCCCCCCAGCAATGCGACTCCGCTCGCCAGAAGAGGCCGAAGAAGTAGACCGCGGCGACCAGCAGCAATACCCCGGCAACCCGGGGCCAGTAGCGCGCCAGCAGCGCGGCGAGGAAGAACGGCATCGCCAGCAGGCTCTGCATCAACGTGGCCAGAAAGCCGCCCCGAGCCGCGTTGCCGAGCAGATTGAACAGTAGCCACACCCCACCAAAGATGATCAGGATCGTCACGGCGGTGCGCACCCGGCCCCAGAACGCAAAGAGCGAACTGAGCAGCCAGGTGAACCACATCACGACCAGGGTCCCATCCAGGTAGGCGTCGGCGTATTTCACTTCGGGCTGGACCGAGCGGTGCCAGGCGATCATCAGGAAGGTGAAGAGCCCCCCCTGCCAGGAAGGCGTGATAGCCGGCTCGGCGAGCGGCTTCGAGTTGGAACTCATCCTTGTCACGCAGCACCCCCAGTTCGCGCAGGATGCCCGGCACGAAGGCCGCCAATGCGCTGATCGCCAGATAGGCCCAGTCAATCGCCGTCAGCAGGAGGCCGGCGATAAACAGTATCGAAGCAATGAGTGTGGCAGCCGACGGCCGGCACCGGTTCCAGATCCCCCCGTTACTCATCTCGGTCCCCTTCCTCCAGCTCGAAGAGTTCTTCGACCCTTGGACCCAGTTCACGTGCCAACCGCAATGCGAGCCCGATGGTGGGACTGTAGCGCCCCTTCTCGATGGAAAGAATCGTCTGGCGGGTAACGCCCACGCGATCGGCCAACTCCTGCTGCGTCATCCCGTCGCAGAGTAGGCGATGGCGTTTCACGTGGTTGCGAATGTCATGTTTGGGCTTCATACCGGCGAATGTAAAATTAACTGTTCTTGTTGTCAAGTTAACTTAACACACATGAACAACGATTTCACGCGAAGCAAACGGCCGCCAGCAATGCTGACGACCGTCGAAAATCCGGCGACACCCGGAGAGGGATCGCCCCGATCAGCAGACGCGAATCAGTCCACCGTGATCTCGATTTCGGGCAGCAGCGGCGACCACTCCGAATTGGCGCTGC
Organism: Candidatus Krumholzibacteriia bacterium; assembly: GCA_024762975.1. Classification (GTDB taxonomy): domain Bacteria; phylum Krumholzibacteriota; class Krumholzibacteriia; order LZORAL124-64-63; family LZORAL124-64-63; genus JANTGJ01. The sequence goes on along the minus strand of JANTGJ010000004.1, from coordinate 2,918 downwards.
AGGCCTCGGCACCCTCACCGGGATTGAAGAGACCATTGGCGTCGAAATCCTCGAAGAACCAGGTATTCAACAGGTCGAAAGTGATGGTTACGGTCCTCGCCTGATCGGTGATGTTCAGGTCCAGGTTCTGCCGCAGGACAAAGAGGTCCTGGTCCGCACCCTGCATGTAGGCCGACTGGTTCCACAGGTTGGTATCCCCATAGAGGCCACGCGCATGGCCGGTCTCGGGGTCCATGCCGCCGGCGCCGACGAGTCCGTCGCGACTGGCCAGAGCTCCCGCGGCATCCCAGGTGGCGCAACCGGCCGCCCAGCCGGCTTCCACCCCGTCATTGCCGACCAGGGTGATGTCCCCTTGGTGGTGCCCACCCTGCCCCTCAGCGGCAAAGTCATCATCGCTCAGGTAGATGCGAACGTTCTCCACCGTCGCCGGGTCGTTCATGGTCATCGTCAATTCGTAGTAGTAGAACACCGCCTCGATGGCCGTATATCGAGCAGCGGGTGTGTTCGCGGTAAACAGGGTTACGGTCTGAGCCAGGTCCGCGACCTCGCTGGCGGAAAGGGTTCCGGTGTCGGGAATCAAGTCCAGGCGGGAGCCGTCTTCGCGGATCGCCTGCAGTTCGCGAATGGCCACCTTGAATCCCGAGGGGGTATTGAAGGTGATGACACCACCGTCCTCATCGCAATCCTCGCCGGCCGGGAAGTCGGGCTGGTCGGTAGCCGGAGCGGGGACGGGGCAGCCGCCGGTCAGCAGGGTTTTCAATTCATCCCCCACTTTGCCTGCGCCGAAGTCGGCCTGAACCTGGACGGTAAGCTCGGCTGAGGTGCCGGCCGGAGGTGTTGTAACCTCATCATCGCCACCGCCACAGGCGGTCAGCAGGAACACGATCGAGATCATCAACGAAAGGGTCAAGCCAGCACGAGAGCGAATAGTCATGGCAATCCTCCGAACAAAGGCCAAGGTGAAAAGCGCCAGTCATTATCGCACTTTGGAGGGAAACCTTGACGTTTTTTCGGGACAGAACCTGACCGCGATGGGCGACCCCCTTCGGTTCTTCTTCGTCGAATTCGATATTCCCTGCGGACTCCGCATCAGGTCCTGGGCGAGCTCGGCCGTACCGGTGCAGGCCGATGTGGAACGGAGGGTGGGATTGGCTTGATGGCGCCCGAGAGTCGTTCGCGGATGGAATGAATCTGTGCCGTTCTTCTCCTGCAGTACCGTCGAGGGGCCGAAAAATTATCGACGCCAGGCGGTTGCGAACCTCCCACTTCTTCTTACCCTGTGGCCCATGAAAACCATGCTCCACCACGCGAGGTTCCGCGTCCTGCCGGTGACCCTCCTTGTCTCCCTTGCCTTCGTGGCCGCCTGTAGCGGCAGTGGTGAGGAGCAAGACATGGATCGGGCCGGCAAGACCGTTGCTGACGCACCCAATACGCCCCACCGTGAGACCAGCGCTTCGGTTCAGCCCGGCAGCAAAACCATCGCGGGTATCTCCTTCACCCCTCCCGTACACTGGCACGACGCCGGAGCCAGCGGCATGCGCCAGGCCCAGTTCAGCTTATCTGCGGTGGAGGGCGAAACTGAAGCCGGCGAAGTCAACGTCTTCTACTTCGGCCCCGCCAGCGGCGGCGGAGTGCAGGCCAACCTGGATCGATGGATCGGCCAGATGCAGCTGCCCGAAGGCGCCGACCCCGACGCCGCCGCCCAGCGCAGCACTTTCACTGCCGACGGGATGAACGGTCATGTGGTTTCCCTGGACGGTACCTACATGAAGAGTGCCCGCCCCATGGGTGGCGAGAAGACTCCGCACCCCGGCTATCGGTTGGTGGGAGTGGTCCTGGAAGGACCGCAGGGCAGCCTGTTCTTCAAGCTGACCGGTCCCGAAAGGACGGCGCGCGCCATGGAAGAGGATCTGCTGAGGATGGTGAAGAGGGCGGTCCAGGCCTAAGCCCGACCGCCGTCCGCCAGCTGGCGATACATCGCCTTGATTCCACCCCACGTCGTTTCATCCGCCGAAACGGAGTTCGCGCCGGATTCGAAGCGCACGCAGTCCCACTCCACCCGGGCTGCGTGGCCGTGGGAATTCAAAGTGAGAAAGAACGAACCCGTTGGCCAGCGTGGTGGCGTAGGAAGGACCACTCTGCTCGGTGGCGAACGAAGGTTTGGGCCCGGGTGTAGCGAAGGCGCGGTATCGGTAGCCTGATACCTAGGATGCCGGATCAACCGCGGCGGAACGAAGCGTTTCCTCCTGCTCATGCAATGCCCGATGACATCGACTGCACAATGTGACCAGATTGCCCAGGGCGGACGCGCCGCCCTGGGCTCGGGGTACCCTGTGGTGAATCTGCAAAAACTGGGTGTGATTGCAGCCCGCGGCCTGGCAACGATAGTGATCGCGTTGGAATACAGCGCGACGTAGACGGGGCGGAATGGAATGCCGGCGGCGTGCGTCTTCGTTCTCGACCATGCTGTCGCAATGTGCAGATTCGATCAACGGGCGCGGAGCGATGAATTCGCCTCGATTGTTCTTGAGCGTCGCCCGACCGCAGGATGGGCATTCGTGCAACACGACCAGGTACTGGGTGTCCGCGGCAGCAGGTGGGCTCGGTGTCGAGTCCGCCAATGCCTGCAATAGGACTTCCTCTTTCGGAAGTCCCGGGTGACGGGCGGTCAAGTTGGACCAGATCTCGTATTGCTCGGCAGTGAATCTGAACGACACGTAGCACGGAATATCCGCTGCTTGCAGCGGATTCTGCTTCCGCGCCGTAGCTGGAATCACCGGAGCACGCCGAATCACACCCTCTTTACCGGCCGCGCCCCGGAATCCAACCGATTCCCGCGGCGCGCTGACCCTCAATTGCTCCGCAGTAACACTCTTCGCGAAATCCAGAAGCTGCACTTCATTCTCTCGGCTCGCGAT
>JANTGJ010000003.1 GCA_024762975.1 Candidatus Krumholzibacteriia bacterium | reverse complement strand
CAAGCAGGGGCCATTCGATGCCGATACCCTCGTCGTCGTAGCGGATCACGCGCTCGTGTTCGGGCGCGTAATAATCGGTACACTTGTACACGAACTCGGCCAGATCGCTCAATACATAAAAGCCGTGACCGAAGCCGGGCGGCACCCACAGCATCTGCCGATTCTTCGCCGATAATTCCGCGCCGACCCACCGGCCGAAGGTCGGAGATGATCTGCGCAGATCCACCGCCACGTCGAACACCTGGCCGGTGATGACCCGCACCAACTTGCCCTGGGGCTGCCGGATCTGATAATGCAGGCCGCGCAGCACACCACGTGAGGAACTGCTCTGGTTGTCCTGTACGAACTCCCGGCCGTCACAGTGCCCGGCGAAGAAATCCGCTCGCCAGGTTTCCAGAAAATAGCCGCGCGGGTCGCCATGAACGAGCGGTTCAAAGAGTTTTACCTCGGGAATCGCAGTGGCACTGACCTTCACGAGCCGTCCTCCAGTACCTGCAACAGATACCGCCCGTAGCCGCTGTTGGCCAACGGGGCGGCCAATTCGCGAACCTGCTCGGCGTCGATGAACCCCATACGCCAGGCGATCTCTTCGGGGCAGGCGATGCGCAGGCTCTGACGTTCCTCGATGACCCGGATGAACTGGCCGGCATCGACCAGCGACTGGTGCGTTCCGGTATCCAGCCAGGCCGAGCCACGGCCCAGCAGGCGCACCTCCAGGTCGCCCCGGTCCAGGTAGGCCTGGATCACCGAGGCGATTTCGAGCTCACCGCGCGCCGAAGGTTGAACTCCGCGGGCGATCCGGATGACGTCGTTGTCGAAAAAGTACAACCCCGTCACCGCGTAACTGGACTTGGGTTTCTCGGGTTTCTCTTCGATACTGACGGCACGGTGCTGCTCGTCGAACTCGACCACGCCATAGCGCTCGGGGTCCTGCACATAGTAGGCGAAGACCGTAGCGCCGGAGGTGCGCTCGGCCGTCTGTTGCAACATCACCGAAAGGCCTTCGGCATAGAAGATATTGTCACCCAGGATCAGGCAGCACGGCGAATCGCCGAGGAATTCCTCCCCCAGTAGGAAGGCCTGGGCCAGGCCGTCCGGTGTCGGCTGCACCACGTACTCGAAGTTCATGCCCCAGGACGAGCCGTCGCCCAGCAGACGTCGGAACTGGTCCTGGTCCTGCGGAGTGGTGATGATCAGCACGTCGCGGATGCCCGCCAGCATGAGTGTGCTGAGCGGATAATAGATCATCGGCTTGTCGTAGACGGGCATCAACTGCTTGCTGACGGCCAGCGTGAGCGGATGGAGGCGACTGCCCGCGCCGCCGGCCAGAATGATTCCCTTGTAGCTCATCGCAGATCCTGTCTGGGTTGGGGGCCCGGAGAAGGCCGGGCATGGCGCCCGGTGGCTTCCCCGAAAACGGTACAATTATACGTCGAACGCCCGCCGATGTCCTCTGCCGAATCGATCCGGTCTCAGGAACGCGCTCCCGCGGCTTCGGCGTAGGTCCGGAGGTAACTTTCGCCCATCCTTTGCAGCGAGTACAGCTTCTGTTGTTCGGTTCGGGCGCGAGCAGCCAGACGATCGCGATACAGCGGATCACCCGCCAGCCGGGCCAGCCCCGCAGCGATGGCGTCGACATCGCCCACGTCGAACAGCCCGCCCGTTTCCCCGTCGCTGAGCACCTCGGCCAGCCCCCCGATTCGCGATACGAACACCGGGCACCCCAGGGACATCGCTTCCAGCAGGGTGTAGGGCAACCCCTCGTGATGCGAGGGCATCAGCAGCAGATCCAGATGTGCGAGCCATTCGTAGACGTTCGTCTGGAAACCCACGAAACGAACGCGGTCGCCCAACCCGAGTTCCTGCGACATCGACTCCAACTCGGCGATCTGCGGCCCGCTTCCGATCACGACCAGACGCAATTCCGGCGGGATCCCGGGACGGGTCATGGCTTCGAGCGCGAAAGGGATTCCCTTGACGGGGGAAACACGGCCGATGATTCCGACATGGAAATGATCTCCCTCGAGCTCCTTCGGACACGGTCTGGCGATGGCTTCGAGGGACTCGATTCCGTTGTGCACGACGCGGCGCTCCAGACCCGCGTGAAGCGAGTCATAGAAACGGCCGATGTCCGCCGTGACATAACACACCCGATCGACGCGGCTGCGGGTCGCCCACTGCTCGAGGCGGAAATTCAGTCGTGACTTGAGCCACTTCAGCGGTTGGGAGACGGTTGCTTCGAGCTTGCCGTGCTCGGTCTTGACGAGCCCCACGCGGCGGGTCCGCAACGCCAGGGCCGCCGCAATGGTCGCCTTGTACCCGTGGACATGGAGTACCTCGATCTGGTCCCGGTCCAGCAGTTTTCCCAGCCGGGCGGCGGTGCGCGGATCGTACTTGCCGCCACCGAGAATCACCGGTTCGATGCCGGTTTCGCGAATGCGGGCGGCCTGTTCGCGATCGTGGAAGAGATAGACACGCGGGGCGATTCCCGTGGCCGCGGGCAGGAAGGAACACAGATCGGTGACTTGACGTTCGACACCGCCGTAGATCTCGCCGGGCGCACAGATTGCGATCTTCAATTCGGAAATCCCCTCAAATGGTCGGGCGGGCCGCCGAAATTCTGGTCAAACCCTGGCAACAGTCCAGTGGAATCGACAGCGATATCATAGTAGCTTGGCGTTGCCAACGAATTTTGCCCTCTCGCCACCGACGCGAGATCGACCCCGGAGGGAATCGTCCCGTGATGGAGATCCTGAAGCATCTGTTCTGGAGCCTGCGCAAGAAGGGCGGCCGCCGCCAATTGGCGTACGGCATGGTCAAGCACTGCCCCGGCGAGCTGGGCCTGATCCTGCGGCGGCGCGTGATGCGCCCTCAATTCGCATCCTGCGGTGAAAACCTGACCATCCTCGAGGGTGTCGATTTCCGCGTCGCCGAAAAGATGCATGTCGGCAACAACGTGACCATCGGCAACAATTGCATCTTCCAGGCCGCGGCCGGCCTGACCCTGGGCGACGACGTCATGTTCGCCCCCAACGTGATGGTCTGGACTCAATCGCATACCACCGAGCGCATCGATATTCCCATCCGCGAGCAGGGCAACACCCCCGGCCCCATCTCCATCGGTCCGGATTGCTGGTTCGGGTCGAATGTTTTCGTAATGCCCGGCGCACAAATGGGCAAGGGTTGCATCGTCTCGGCCAATTCGGTCGTCGGCGCCAAGAAGTACCCGGACTGGGTGATCCTGATGGGCAATCCGGCCCGCGTGATGGGGCACCGGGACAAGTTGGCCGAACAGGCCGAGAAGAAAAAAGCGGCAGCTGAGACGGAGACACAGGAAGCTCCGGCCGACGCACCACCGCCGGCCGAAGCCTGATCGAGTCCTACCCCACGAGTTTGCGTCCAGCGCGCGTACGCCGGAAGTAACCGATCCCGAAGCACAGGAATCCGATCGAGAGGACGAGCTCCTTGTTCTCGGTGTGCGCCCAGTGCGGGTCGATCTTGGCCACGGTCTGGCCGTGCAGCAGGCCGAAGAAGAACCAGCCCACGCACGAAAGGCCCATGACCGGAAAATTGAAGAAATCGGCCAGGCGGCGAGCCCACCCGATCAACGCATAGCCCACGGGCACGAGGACACCGAAGGACAACGCGATCAGGTTCAGGATCGTATGCTGGTTCAACTTCCCCGCGTGCCGGTCGAACCAGGCCATGTTGTGCAGCGTCAACTCACCCTGAACATTGTTCTGGGCGATGGTCTCGGGCGTGGCGATGTGGAACAGGCGCTGCCCCCAGCTGATTTCCTCGCCTCCAACGAAAATGCAGAACAGGCCGACCAGGAAAGGGAAAATCTCGTGTGCAAACGTGGTTTCGCCCCGCTTGAGGCGCAGCCCCATCGACCACAGCACCAGCACGCCGCAAATGGCGTAGAAGAGTGCCGTCAGATTCTCACCCAGCTTGTCCTCGGAGGCCAACCAGCCATAGACCCCGGGCAGAAAATAGTGGAAGAAAACCAGCAGCACCCACAGCGCAAAGGCTGCGGCGGTGCCGGTCAGGACGGTGCGAGTGCTTTCATTGGTACCGAACACCTTACTCCCCATTCGTTGATTCGGTGGACTGCTGCTCCCCCTGCGGGACCGAAGCCTCCCGCCGCAGCAATTTGTTCTTCGTCTTGTTCAAGAATGTGCGGCCCTTCTGCATTTCGCCGGCGCTGAAAAAGCGGATCGACAGCAACAAAAACGGGAAACTGAGCACCCAGGCCAGCTTCAAGACCAATCGCAGCACGATGCTGTCGACGCGGATCAGATAGCTGAAACCATAAACCAACGCCGTTACCAGGACCAACTTCAGAATGCGCCCCTTCTCGTAGGCCACATAGAAGAAGCGCTGCCCGTAGATATAGGTGGCGACACACTTGAAGGCGAAGGCAATGACCGTGGCCCAGGCGGCACCGTAGAGACCGTATTCACGGATCAGGAACCAGTTGCAGAGCAGTACGATCAACGCGTTCCAGATGTTGATCCAGGCCAGGTACTTCGTCTTGCGGGCGATCAGCAATCCCAGCTGGAAATGCTCCGGCAACGAGAACAGCAAATTGGCCAGCACGAGCACCGGCACCACCGATCCCGCTGTCCAGTAGCGCGAGTCCACCAGCAGCATGAGCGTATCCTGCGTCAGGACCGCGATGCCCAGGCACCCGAAAAGAATCAGCGTCAGGAAATAGGTAAACACGCGGCTGAAGATATAGCCCGCATTTTCCTGCTTGTAGATTTCCAATCGGCGTGGTTGCCACGTATTGGCGAAGGGCTGGCCGATGACCCAGCTGGGCAGGACACTGAAACGATAGCCCAGCGAGTACAGCCCCGCATCGGCGACCGACATGAACCCACGAATGAAATACCGGTCCGAAAGGTTGACGATCATGCGGCTCAATTCGGCGGGAACCAGCGGCAAACCGAACTCGAGCATGTTCTTCAACTTGTCGACGTGAATGCGCAGGCCGACTTCGCGCAACAGCGGTATCGACAGGACGCAAAAGTTCACGATGGCAACGAACAGGCCGGAAAGAAGGATTCCGGCGACCCCCATCTTCAGAACGACGACCAGATAGACGCTGGACCCCACGCCCAGCAACAGTCGGACCATCGCCATGACCATCAGCTTGAATGATTGCTGTTTAGCCCGCAGGTAGGTCGAAGTGATGTTGTTCACCATCGCGAACCAGAGTGTCGTGAAGGAGATCCAGAACAGTCGGTACAACGAAGTGTCGTCCAGTACCAGCCCCGCGAATGGTTTGGCGAAAACGAACATCAGTCCCAACACGATCAGGCCGACCACGCCCAACGAGGACAACGCGGTACTGAGCACTTCGACGCGATCCTTCTCGGCGTCATAGCCGAAATAGACCCGCAGCAGGGCCGTGGCCACACCCGTCGCGACGATCAGCGCTACGACATCCGTGGAAAGGGCGATCAGTTCCTGAACACCGTAGTCAAAAGGAGTCAGATAGCGCGTATAGAGAGGCAGCAATAGAAAGGCGGTGATACGTTGCAGAAAACCGCCAACTGCGTAGATTGTCGAATGCTTGGCAAGAAGCTTGGATTCCTTCGCCAATTCTGCCATACGGCGCGCTCATTTCGCATGATGGGATCTCATCAATCGTGGGAACTCGAATTCCGACACGGGATAATACATGCGCCCGACCGGACGCGCCAGCGGCAAAGAGGCGGTCGCCGTAGCTTTCCATCAGAGCCAACAGGTCCGGCTTGACCTCTGGCCTCGATCTTGCTTACCTCCAAGCGGCGGGATCCGCTGAAAGAGGCCTCCACCAAGGATGGACGTACCCATGTTCCGAAGAACAATTTCAATCCTGGCGCTCGGACTGATTGCACTGGCCACCGGACCAGTTGCCGCCCAGCCGGACATCAGCGATGTTGATATCAATCCGTACCACAAGGCGACGGTGACGGTCACCGGCAACCATTTCGGGTTCAAGGGCCACGCCGAACCGGTAATCTGGTCCGACTTCGAGGACGGCACCGCCGGCAGCACGGACATCCACGGATGGGGCAGCTACACCTTCAAGGGTGACAATCTGCCCGCCGGTCCGGTCGTCCCCGAGCCCCCGATCTATGTCGGCGAGCGCCCCCGCGGCCAGCATTCCCTGTCCGTTCGTACGCAGATGTGGGGCTGGGGCCACCCGAACCACGTTGGAGCCCAGTGGGGCTGCCGTATCACGAAGTTCGATGACGGAGTCCTCGAGGATTACGACTTCACGACCGGCTATCTCAGCTTCTGGGCTTCTTCGGATTCAACCCTGAACGGCGGACCGCTGGCAGCGGCCTCCAGCAACAAGTTCATCCAGTGGTACGGCTCGATCTGGCCCGAGAATTACCCGATTGGTCCTCCGAAGATCCGTTCGACCTGCGCCGATCGCATCGGTTGCGAGGTGGGTATCGATCCTTCGCTGTCCCCGCGCGACTACAACGATCAGGAGACCAGCTCCATCCGAACCGAGGAGCCGACGACGTCGCCGTGGATGTACGGCACCGGCTGGCACCGGTACGAGTCCGAGCACGAGTTCAAGGGTGAGGGCAATATCAACAGCTGGACCGAAACACGCATCGACAACGAGAAGTGGGCCCGCGCCACGGGCGCTTTTACGGGCGAAGCCACTTTCAACCCCGACGCGCAACACCGCTGGGTTCGCCGTTTTACGATCATGCATCATAAAAATTTCACCGGTGGTTGCAACGACGGCCAGTCCGAGTACATTCACCACTTCGATGAGATCTATGCCGACACCGTTCGCGCGCGCATTGAAATCGGCAACGCCGAGACTTTCGACCAATGCACTCACCGTGAGATCCAGTACCCTGTGGACTGGAGTACGACCAGCGTCAGCTTCGTCGTCAACCAGGGCGACTTCTCCGTTGGCCAACCGGCATGGCTCTACGTGATCGACCGGAATGGCGTTGCCAACCCTTCGGGTTACCCGATCACCTTCGCCGGCACCGGAGATTCGCCGGGTATGCCGTTGAATGCCCAGATCAACGACCTGTCGCCGTAGATCACGCGCGTCGGTCGCGCCCAAGACCGGCTCCGGGCCGGATGGAGAACCGCCTTGGCATCGTCCGACTCCGCGCACGTATCCTCTGCCCTGGGCAGCCCGCACACCGGTGCGGGCGCCCTGGTCAAGGGTCACGGCGGGTTTGTTCCTCCCACGATCTTCTTCGTCGGCCTGCTCCTGTACACCATGTCGGTTTTCACGAATCTCGGTGCGCGCCTCGATTTTCTCAGTGCGATCCGCCACGAGTTTATTGCGGGGCTGGTTCTGACGGTACTGGCGGCCTACTCGCTCGCCAGTTTCAAATTGGATCTGGACTACCACAGGATCCTGATCATCGCCATTTTCTCGCTGCTGGCCATCGAACTCTCCCAGGTTCCGTTCGCCGTTTTCCCGGCCAAAGCCTGGGCCATGTACTTCAACTATATATTCAAGCTGTCCATGTTTGCGCTGTTCATGGCCGCATTCATGCGCACACCGAATCATTTGCGCTGGTTTATCGGAGTTTTCCTGTTCTCGCTGTTCTGGGTCTACCAGGAGTCCACCCGCGGTTGGATGACCGGGGGCATGATGTGGTACAATCAGGGCATCCTGCGTTTGCACGGCTCGGTGCCCCTGTACAAGCATCCGAACGGCCTGAGCCTGATCGCAGTCACCGGAGTCCCCTTCCTGCTGGCCATTTTTCCGGTCGTCCGTTCGAAGATCCTGCGGCTGATCATGCTGGGAATGGGTGCGATGATCGTGCCGATCATCATCTACACCGGATCACGTGCCGGCTACCTCGGTGCCATCGCGATGGTCGTCGCCTGGTGGCTCTCGTCCCGGCACCGCGGACGCATCTTCGTGGTCGTGGCGATCGCCGCGGCCATCACGGTGACCACTCTGCCGGAGCAGTACAAGGGGCGCTTCAAGAGCATCAACGGAAAAGAGGCCGCGGGACACTCTCGTGAATCCCGTTTGCTGATCATGCAGGACGCCTGGGCGATCTTTCTGGACCATCCCTTCGGTGTGGGTGTGGACTGCTTTACCGTGGTACGAACGCAACGCTTCGGACGCGTGCAGTACACGCACAATCTCTACCTGCAGGTCGCCACGCACCTGGGCATCCAGGGTCTGGCCGTCTTCGCATTCTTCGTCTGGGCGCTGTTCTATTCGTTCCACATTGCCCGGAACCGTCTGCATCGACTGGAACTGAGAGCGGCGAGCCTCGCCCGCGACAAGAGACTCCACCGCCGGGACCGGACTCTGCTGGGACGGTATTATCGTGATGCGGAATTCACCGGGGCCGTGGCCCGGGCAGGCATGCTCTACCTGGTGATGCTGCTGGTCAACGGCGTATTCAATCACAGTCTGTACCTGATCTGCTGGTGGCTGGTCAGTGGCATGGCCTTCGCGTCGCTGACGGTCACAACCCACCTGGAGCGCAGCTTTCCGGTCTACCGGCTCTTCGAATCGGATGGCAATGTCTGAGGCGAGTCGCATCCGCATTCTCTATGCCATCGACTCGCTGGCCCGCGGCGGCACCGAATTGCAGCTCAAGGGGCTGATCGACCGGCTGGACCGCACCCGCTACGAGCCGCATCTGTGTACGTTTCGCCCGACCGAGCCGGAACTGCTGCCGGACGATTGCGCGCACCACTTCCTGGACCTGCGGACGCTCTTGTCCCCGTCCGGCTGGAATGCGTTTCGCAGTCTGCGGAGTCTTCTGAAGCGGAAGCGATTCGACGTAGTCCAGACTTTCTTCCAGGACCCGACCCTGCTGGTCGGCGCCGCTTCCCGCAGCGCCGGCGTGCCGATGCGACTGGCCTGCTTTCGTGACCTGGGTTTTTGGCGGACCCGCAAGCAGGAGATCGCACTGCGCTGGGTCTACCGCGGCATGACAGGTTTCGTGGCCAATTCCGAGGCGGTCAAGGACCACTTCTGCCAGATGGATGGCCTGCCGCCCAGCGAGGTGACGGTCATTCCCAACGGTCTGGAGATTTCGCGCTTCCCCTACCGCCAGCCGTCGCCGCAGCCCCTGCGCGTGGGCATCGTGGGCAATCTGAACCGGCACGTGAAACGCACCGATCTGTTCGTGGCGGCCGCCGGCGAGCTCCACCGGCGCTTTCCCGCCACACAGTGGGAAATCGTCGGCGACGGGCATCTGCGCCCGGCACTCGAGGAGCAGGCCCGGGCTGCCGGACTCGGGGGCAGAATCGTATTCCACGGTCGCCGGTCCGATGTGCCGGATCTGCTGGCGCAGTGGGATATCGCCGTGCTCTGTTCTGATTCGGAAGGATTCTCGAACGCGCTGTTGGAGTACATGCTCTGCGGTTGTACGCCGGTGGCGACCGCCGTGGGCGGCAACTGCGAGGTCATCGAGGATGGCGTCAACGGGTTGCTGGTTCCGGCAAACGATGCCGCCGCACTGGCGGACGCCGTCGGATCCCTGTTAAGCGACGGTGAGCGCAATCGCGCCCTGTCGGCGGCAGCGCGCCAAACGGTGGAAAGTCGGTATTCCTGGGAAGCGTGTATCGCCGCGCACGACGACCTGTACCGACAGGTGATTTCCGACCGCTGATCAGGCGGAATCCTCGTTCGTCCAACTCTCCATCACGGCGCGAATTCTTCCGCAATCCTCGGTCCAGTTGTACTTCCGTTCGACGGCCTCGTAGCCGTTCGTGCTCAGCTGACGACGCCGGTCCGGATCGGACAACTCGGCCAGAGCATCGGCAAAACTCTCGGGATCGTTGTCCCGGCAGATCACACCGCAGTCGGTCTCGTGGACGATGCGCTGGATGGGAATGACGTCGGTGGCCAGAACCGGCATACCGGCAACCATGTAGTCGAAGAGCTTGTTGGGAATCGTGTGATTCCAGTGACTGCACACGTGGTAGGAGAGCAATCCGACATCGCTGGCGGCGAAACTCTCGGCCACCTCTTCGTGCGAACACCAGCCGCGAAAGTTCACGTGGTCTTCGAGGTCCAGCTCCCGGGCCAGGCGCTTGAATTCCTCCGTTGCGGCCCCCTTGCCGATCAGATCCATGATCACGCGGGGCTTTTCTCCCGGCCGGTCGAGATAGGCGCGCAATCCGTGCAGCGCGTTGTCTATGCCCCGAATTCGCGTGATGAAGCCCACGTAGAAGATGCGCATCACATCGGCGGTCCCACCGTCCAGCACCGGCCGCTCCACTCGCGGCGGAGTATTACTGACAATGCGGATCCGGGCCGGATCACAGCCGCGCGCTACCAAACGGTCTTGCGACTCCTCGATCATCACGAAAGTCATGTCGGCGCGATCGACACAGAATTTCTCGAGAAAGGCCGCGAAGCCAGGGTTCTTCACGATGCGTTTGGCCAGACTGTTACCGCTGTACTGCAGGGTCGAGGCGTACATCTCCGGATAGCACTCCGCCATGTCGAAGAGCACCTTCGTGCCCGTCAGCCGGCCCACGGCCAGGGCGGTCGGCATCAACGGCAGGTCGCGAACCACGATCAATTCGGAGTGGGATCTGCGCACGGCATTGAGAATGCCGAAGAACCAGATCGGGTGCAAAAAGAATGGCACACTCATCAGCGAACCCAGCTTGCCCAGGCCCGCAAACGACGGCAGACGCCAAATATCGATGCCCTCGGCCTGCTCGCGCCGGGGCAGGTTCTTCAGGTTGCGGCAGACCAGCGAGATGGGATGCCCCTCGTCGCGGAAGAAGTGCAACAACTTCTCGACCCGGATATCCCAGGGATAGTCTTCCTTGTAAACGAAGCAGACCCTCATTCGGCTGCCGGCTCCTCGCTTGCGGTCTTCGGCAGCTTCGGCGCCGAAATGCGCAGGATCTTGTGCTTGAACAGATGGGAAAAGACTCCCGCCTCGTAGCGCGGGGCGTTCCAAAGGATATGAGCGATTTTCGTGGCCGCCATCACCGCCAGCTTCATCTTCTTTTCCCGGGCGTATTGCGCTTCACTGCCGGCGGGCCAGCGCTCCAGTCGACGACACACCTTCGCCCAGAACGCTTCGTCGGATTGCAACTGTCGGCCTTCGCTGAGTCGGGGCTGATGCCGGCCGTTGATGCGCACCGGAATGACCTCGACACCGAGTCCCGCCGAGCGGTCCCGCGGCAGCGTCAATGAGGCTATGCAGGTCTTGCGGCATACCGGCCACCAGGCCTTGTCGAAAACGAAGTTTCCCAGGCTGTAGAAGATGATCCCGTCACCGCGGTGTTCCATGCCCTGCAGTACATGCGGATGATGTCCCAACACCACGTCGGCACCGGCATCGATCACCGCCCGGCCGATCTCGCGCATCTCGGGCGAGGGCTCGAGCATGTATTCCAGGCCCCAGTGAATTGAAACAATGACGTAGTCGACTTCGTCGCGCAGGGCGCGTACCTGCTGACTGATCTGGTCCGCCGTCGCACGTGCGTACAGGACCTCGCCCTCGTAGTACTGCTCCCATTCGAAGCTGTAGGCCAGGAAACCGATGCGCATTCCATCGCGTTCGAGGACCTCCGGCACACAGCACTGCTCGCCATCGCCGCGCAGTCCGACGGGCACGATGTCCCGGCCCCGCACCGCCTCGAGCGTCTCCTCACAGGCCTGCCGGCCGTACTGCAGGATGTGGTTGTTGGCCACGTTCAGGATATGGAAGCCACCGTCACAGACGGACTCGATGCCCTCGGGTGCTCCGCGCAGGTAGCGCGTGCGCGGTTCGGCCGGATCGACTCCCCGGTCCGAAAGTACGGACTCGAGGTTTCCAAAAACGATATCGTGGGACCGAAGGCGGTCACGAACACCATCGAAGATGAAATTCGGCCCGTGGCGCGCGATCATACTGCGCGTACCGAACCCCAGACTGATCAGGCTGTCGCCCAGGCAGATGTCGCCCACGGCACAAAGTGTGATCGAATCAGACGCCACCGGAATCGACCTCGGATACGACGGCTCGGAACTTGCCGTTTTTGTTTTTCGGAATCTCTTCCAGCAGGTGGAAGCGAAGCTCCATCGCACTGCCGGTGCGCTTGCGAATCTCGGTTTCCAGTTCGCCCAGGGCATTCCCGCGAGCCCGGAAGCTTTCGTCCACGACCAGATTGATATCCAGCGAGTCGACGGTCTTCTGGATGACCTGCGTCTCGAAAATGCCGGGAACGACTTTCCAGATCGGACTGAGACGCCCCAGCGGCCGCCCGTCAGGACTGACCAGGACATCGTCCACGCGTCCTACGATCTCGGCGAAGCGGGTGACCAGGCCGTCTTGCACCGTTTCGTCTTCCCGCAGTGAAACGCGATCGCCGATCCGGTAGCGGATCAGCGGCATGGTGCGATTGATGAATCCGGTGCAGACCGCCTCTCCGGTCTCACCCGGGCCCACCGGCCGATCGCCTTCACCGAGGACCTCGAGAAGACCGTGTTCGCCGTGGACCTGGTAGTTCGCCTGGCCGTCGTCGGCAGCAAAAATGGCCATCTCGGCACACCCGTACTGGTCAATGACCGGGCACGCGAAAGCCTGTTCGATCACGCGGCGCTGATGCGGAAACAGGGTATCTGCGGTCGTGAACACGACTCGCGGGCGCACCCGACCCGGGGCCTCCCGCAGAATATACTTCGCCAGCAGGAATACGCTCGAAGCATAGCCGATGATCTCGGCAGGTTCGTAGCGCTCGAGTTGGTCGACATAGTGCGGCAGATGCTCCTCGGCCAGATGGTACGAGGACATCAGCAGATTTCGGCCGACCCGGTCGTAGCGCCAGAAGGGCGGCCGAGCATTGTCGGGGTCGTGGATGATCCGGCCAAACATCGTCGCCCGGCGGTCCTTCGGGCCCAGACCGTGCCATTCGCGCAACCGGGTCCAGAACGCGTAGTGGTGTCGCCGGGATTCCCTGTCGCAATAGATCGTCAGTGCCTTGCCGGTGGTGCCGCTGGTGTGAAAGACGAGCGGTTTCCCCCGCAACACCTCCGGGTCGCAATAGTGCTCCGGCGCAGCGCGCAGCTCTTCCTTCTCGACGATGGGCAGCAGGGGGAGATCGTCGAAGGAACCCAGGTCCTGTGGCTGCAGTCCGGTACGGGCCGTCAGTTCGCGGTAAAAGGGGATACGTTCGAAGCTGTGCTCGAGCAGTTCACGAAATACCGTCCATTGAAATCGGCGCAACTGCTCCGGGTCCCGTCGGGCGGAGTCCCGCAATTCGGCGAGTCGCCGGTCATGACAGCCCCGGTAGCGTTTGTCCCGCAATCCGGCACCATACAGGCTGACGGCCAAATTCTGCGCCCAGACCGGACTGCGAAAATAGATCTGCTCGGAAAGGGAAGACACCCCGACTCACATCCCCCGCCGGTCCACTCCCTGGACCGTTCCGCGGTCACGGCGTCGAAAAAATTCCGCCGCACCGCTGTGAGATCAACACTGGATCATGCACATGACACGCCCCCGCCCACTCCGCTCGGCAAAATGAGCGATGTGACGGGAGCTTGTTTCCTCCGGACGGGTCCGGCCGCATCAGATCTGTTGCGGCTGTCCCGGTTGGCCAGGTCCTGCCACTGCAGACGAATAGGACGCGCTCGGCAGGGAATACGGTCCCTTGTTGCCCTCGGCGTCGACCCCCGCAACCCGGATGCGATGCGAATCGCCCTGGGTCACATCCATCACGTAAGACATTTCACTCAAGGTGGTAACGAGGACCCAGGGACCATCGTTGACCTGGTGCTCCAGGACATAGTGGTCAACCGTCGTGCCATCGACAGGCGGATCCCAGGTGCACTCCACAGCGACGGTTTGGGCTCCGGCCAGGGACGGCAGAGTCAACGCGACCACAACCCCCAGCAACCAAAGAACTTGCAATTTTCCAATTCGCGGCATCTCCACCTTCTCCTCGATCTCGGTGACCACGGAAACTCTTCATTCAATTGAGCTTACGATCGATCATCTGAAACTGAGCAAAAGGGGTGCCATGAACCGCCTAGAAGACCTCGCGGGTCGACAACGGGGGCGGAATTTCCAGGTCGTAGTACTGCTCGGGCGAACCGGGCAGCCCCTGCTCGGCCGCATGTACGAGGTTGACCGCCTCGCGCGCGGTGACGTAGTGCAGCCGGATCTTCCGCTCGGCGGCATACTTCTCCAGAGCCGACAGCAGCGAATCGAATTGCCCGTTCAGTAGCAGATCGCGGTGCTGCATCCCGTGCGCGTGCACCTTGACAAAACACCACTCCGGCTTCCCTTCGACGCTGACATGGATATTGTCCCAGACGCCGACACGCGAGGACTTGAAATAGTCCGCGTTGTTATCCGGCTTGCGCAACGCACCCGAGAAACCGGTGCCTTCCGCATCGTCGATCGCCCCGGCCTCGATCAGCACCAGCATATTTTGGAAATTCAGCCCCATCGGACCGGGCAGCATCAGGAGGCCTTCGCCGCGGGTCCCGACGCGCGCGAGCTCACCCGTGTCGTAGCTCTTGGGCTCGGGCGTATCCTGCGCGTAGTAGATCTTGTTGATCAGGGACGGCTGTGCATCCCAGCCCAACGAGGGAAAAGTCATGTCTGCGTAGCAGCCATGCTCCAGGAAAATATCGATCTCGTTGTTGATGCCGCACGCGTTCGGCTCGGATCCGTCCAGCGCCCAGTTGCCATGGATGAAGCACCAGTGCGGGTCGCCGCCGGGCTCACTGGTCAGGTGCCCGTATTTCTGAAACAGAACCAGCGCGTTTTCCAGGTCGGTTCGGAATTGCTGGACGCTATCGTGGTGGTGATGCCAATGCACCTCGGTCTCGCCGAGTTGGTTGCGCGCGGCAACCGCCAATTGGGCGAGGATGCGCTCATCCATGCGGTCGACGGGATAGAACCACGAGTAGCGGAAATTACGCCCCTGCGTATCGAGATGCCGGTGCGAAATCTCCGCGAAGGCATCCAGCCAGCGCTGCGAATACTCGGGGCTTTCCTCACGATTGCCCGGCTCCCAGTGATCCGTCATCAAAAAGATCAGATCGGTCGTCTCATCAGCCCGGTTCACCTCACCCTTCACGAATTCCTTCGCATATGGCGGGAACCAGATATCCGAGTTGTCACACTTGATCAATTTGGCCGACACCCACAACGCCGGCATCAACAACACTCCCACCACCGCCAGCAGGATCAGACGTCGGGGTCGAATTCTCGGGATTCGCATCGGGTCTCCGTTTCCATATTCGTCGCGCCGGGGATCATTCATAGACCCGCAGACGCGCGTCCTCGTACGAGGAACCTTCTCGTTTCTGATGCAACAGGATAGCCACGTTGTACACCGACTGCATGTGGATTTCGGTACGGTAGATCGGTTGGGCCGTTTTGCGTCGCCCGCGTTCACCCATCTGCCGCCGCAAATCCTCGTCCTCCCACAGTCTGCGAATCGCCTCGGTCAACGCCTCCCGATCTCCTGCCGGAGTGACCAGACCGTCGATACCGTGGCGCACGTACCCCTCGGCACTGCGCTCGTCCGAAAGGATGACCGGCTTACCGAAATGCATCGCGTTCAACATCGTCTGGTGCCCCGCACTGCGGAAGAACGAGTCCGGGTGCACCTCGGCCACGATCGTGGCTCGAGCCATGATCTGCCGGAATTCCACCGGCGTGACTCCACGCACGGTGATCTGCGGCCACTGCCGGGCCATCTCCGCCACGCCGGGCATCTGTGTCGCCACGAAGGCAGGAATCCCCAGGGGGCCGATGGCCTCGATGAACAGTCGGAAATCGCGACCGACATTCCCCCCGCAATAGACGTAGCCATCATCGCCTTCGTCGCAATCCTCGGCAGTCAGGATATCGAGGGTCTTGTGGTAGGGATGAAAACGCAGGCGCGAACGATCCAGTCCGTGCGTACGGGCAAACAGGGGTACGTCCTGTTTGCCCCAGATCACCGCACAGGCCACCGCCCGATTGAAGATCGAGGCCTTCGCGCGATCCAACAGGCCTCCGATTCCACTCCGCGGGGCATCCATCAGGAAGTCGAACATGACGTGGACGACCGGTCGGCGGAAAGGAGCAAACAGCGCCTGCAATGCAGCCACCACGTAGCCGGTACTGTTACCATAGGTAACGGCCACGGCCGGTCCGCGGTGGGTGGCGATCCGCCACCAGGTCCCGAGACCGCGCAACAGGGGGCGCAACTTCGCCAGTACGGGCAACCGCCAGAACGGACTGGTCAGCCCCGGAGCCACGACGCGGCGACAGCCAACGAAACGGTCCGGGCGGCCGTGGTCGGTCAGGACGATCACCGGATCGCGTCGCGCGTCCAAATCAATTCTCCGGACTTTCGGTCAGCCCCACGCGCGATACACAGAAACGCAACTTCCCGGATTTCTCGCGCGGGATGGATTCCACTTCCTCGACCGTGAATTCGAGTTCCTCCTGCAGATAGCCCTCGATGCGGTGCTGGATTTCTGCCAGTGCGTCCGGTCCGTACTCCGGTCCGGGCACCAGGCGCAGGGTGAATCGTTCGTAGTCTTCCTGGACGATCTGCAGTGCCTTGACCGAACGGCTGTCGGTGACGACCCGACCGGTCATGCTCACGCCGGCGATCTGGGTTCCGTCCCGCTTCCGGAATACATCCGTCACCCGGCCGGTGATGCTCTCGAGCAGGGGCAATTCACTGCCGCACTCGCAGCGTCGTTTCGACAGCACCCCCATATCACCGATGCGGTAGCGCAACAGCGGCATGCAACGATTGTTCAGGTCGGACGTGATCAACTCGCCCTCGCCCTCGTCCGTGATGGTACCGTCGGGGTGCCGCACTTCGAAATACAGACCGCTGCAATTCAGATGCAGACCCTGGTGATATTCGCACTCGCTGGCCGCGTGCCCCAGTTCCCGGGCGCCATACCAGTTGAATACTTTCTGACCGAAGCATTCCTCGATCACGGCCCGGTGCTCCGGGAACAGCGGTTCGGCCGTGAGCGTGATCGACGGGATTTCCAGTTGCAGGCCCCGGCTCTGCAGGAACTGCGCGAAGATATACAAGGGGTACGGATAGGCCTGCAGCAGGGTCGGCCGAAAGTCGCGCAACTGACGCCAGTACCTCTCCATGACCGCATCGTCGAGAAACGCACTGGGCAGCATCAGCTTGCGGTGGGTCAGATGATTCATCAGACGCGACTTGAGGCTGCGCTTCTCGGGAAAATCCTGCAGGGCTCCCCAAAGCAACGCGATGCTGTCTCCGACTTCGTGACCATACCAGCGCTGAAAAAAGCGCGTGGCCGCCTGACGCCGGGCCAGCGACCGCCGGCACAGGTAGAACTCGACCGGAGAACTGGTCGTACCCCCGGTCGCCGAATGAAACAGTGATTCGATCTGATACTCACCGCTGAGCAATTCCCGGCCGGCCGCGCGAATATCGTCCTTTTCCAACACGGGCAAGGCCTCGGCCAGACCCTCCCAATCCGAAGCTTCGGCGCGGTCGGCCGCGTCGTTGCCCCGCCTCCGATAGAACGGCACCTGGGAGTGGGCATAGAGAACGATCTCGCGCAGTTTTCGGCGTTGGGTCTCGCGGATCTCGTCCAGGGGAGCCGACAGCTCCCGGTCGACCTCGTCCTGGTACAATGCGGCATCGTTCCCGCGACGTCGATCGACGTAGGGAATGATCACGTTGCGGCGCAGACGATCCATCATGGCGCGCCCTCTCCCATCAGAAAACCTCCGCCGGGTCCAGATGTGAAATACTGAAACGGTACTTGCCCGACGGGTCCTTCGCGATCGAATCAACCTCATCCAGCCGCCAGGCGATATCGCCGAAGTAGCGCGGGATCTCCCGGGTAAAAAACTCTCGAGTGGCCTCGCCGAAACCTTCTCCGCGCACGACACGCAGCACCAGTTCCCCTCGACGCTCCTGCACCAGTTGTGCCTGGGCCACGCCCGGGGCATTGGCGATGAGATAGATGGTCAGGGAAGCTCCCGACACGATCTGCCCCTCCATGCCCAGCAGAAAATCGGTCACGCGACCGGCGCTGACCTCCATCACCGGCAAGCCGCGTCCGCAGGCGCAGGCGGCCTCGGAAGGAATGCCCACGTCCTGGATGTCGTAGCGGATCAACGGCATGCCGTAGTTCATCAGATCGGTGATGACAATCTTGCCTGGCTCGCCGGCGGCCACCGGCTTTTCGTCGCGCAGGAACTCCAGGTGCAGCGTTTCCCAACAGATATGCAGGCCCTGGGCCTCTTCGCACTGCGAGGCGATCACGCTGGTTTCGCGCGATCCGTAGCGATTCAGCACCAGACAGCCGAACACCTCTTCGATCAACGCCCGCCGCTCGGGATCCAGCATCTCGGCCGAAGTGATGATCGCGCGGGGGCGCTGATACTCCGTCGCCCCGGTATCCTTCAGGAATTTCGCATAGAGGTACACCGAGTTCGCATAAGCCACATAGTAGGGCGGATTCTCGTGCAGCAGCCGACGGCGGAACGAGTCCATGCGCGCACTGTCCAGACTCGAGGTATCCAGAAAAAGAGCACGGTCCAGGTACTTGACGCGCAGTCGCGACAGCAACGATTCCGGCGCCGTCACATCGGTCCGGTGGCCCCAGATGTAGGCCGCCGGGTCACCGATATCCCAGCCCGACCAGCGATCGTGGCGCAGGGCCGCGGCATCGCGCGAGGATTGCCGTTCGCGATCCATGTAGAAGTGCAGAGGTTGTCCGGTCGAGCCACCGGTCTTGTTGGGTACCAGCTGCGACCGCGGTACATTCGTGGCCACCATTTCATCACGATGATTGCGGATGTCATCCTTGGTCAGCAACGGAATCCCGACCAGGTCGCCGAACGATTGCACCCGCTCGGGATCGAAGCCGGATTCGGCGAATCGGGCCGTATAAAAGGGGCAATGTGCGGCCGCATGGCGCAAGAGGGCTCGCAGCCGTTCGAGGCGCATCTGCTCCAGCCGCTCGACGGGCCACCACTGGCTCTCTTCCAGCTCACGCAGGTGCCGGGGCACGGAATTGCCTTCCCGCCGGGCCTGCAGCGGAAAGAGCACATGCTTGGCAATGGGTTGCCAGAGATCCAATTCGGTCCTTCCCCGGACGGCGGCCGGTGCCGCGTCCCTCCTTTCGCCGCAACCGGAAGGTCAGTCGGCGAAACATCCCTGGGCCAGATCCGCGCGAAATGCCTCGGCAGCGCGGTCGTATGCATTCAGACTCTGTTCGATCCGCGCATCGGTACTGAGAAAGCGCCGGCCATTCTTCGCCTTGCGCAGCATCCGTCGAAACACCAGCGCGGACGGGCCGTTGATCCACCCCCCGCGCAGCCCCCTGCGCGAGGCCAGACTGGCCAGATTGCCAATCCACATCGGTTCGAATTCCATGCCCAGCGACCGGCACCAGTCCGTCCACTTGAACCGGTGCGGGCGGCGGGTCGTGAAAACCGGGATCCAGGGCACTCTCACCGCGTCCGCCACGATCGCGCCGTGCATCGCCTCGGCGATCATGCAATCGATGGAACCGATGGCGGCCATCACTTCCTCGACTCCGTCCCGGGGATCGATATACCGGACACCTTCTTCACGGCACCGGGCCGCCAGAAAATCGGACCAGCCCTCGGCCTCCGAGATGTGCGGCATGTAGCCGAATTCGTACTGCGGCATCGCATCCCGTTGCCAACGGCGAGCACAAAGCACCGCCGGATCCGAAAGACCCAACTCCGGTTCGAGCCCGTAGCTGCGACAGGTCAAGGGTCCGCGTACTCCATAGAACTTCCAACGCCCATCCGACGGTTCGCGCCGGCCGGCCTCGGCCATCGCCGCGCCGGTGCCGAAGATGATCTTGTGGCGCGTCTGCGCGTCGTCGGCTTTGGGATAGCCCAACAGGCTACCAATGCCGAAAAACGCGGCACCCTTGTCCTCGTCGAAGACATCCGGAAATATTTCCGGCCACAGGATCCGATTCAGTTCGTCACCGAAATTCGTCGTGATCCTGCCGTCCACCGGCACGGGCCGATAGTAGCGCAGCTCCAACGCCAGCCTCCCACCTGCAGTCTGGAATGATCATCGATACTAGAGGCCGCAAAAGACCGCCGCAATCTATCCTTCGACCGGAGAACAGATTCCTTGAGGAGTCCGGACCCGGGTCATGGACTGTTCTGCGACGAACTCGACGCATGCTGGGCATGGGCAAGTGCCGCATGGATGAACGGAACAAACGCGTCGGCAGCCTTCCGATTCCCCTCCGTACTCGGGTGGCTATCGCGACCTTCGCGGGATCCGTAGGCCGACCAGTTCGTTTTTCCGTGATCGGTCAGGATGTCATAGTAGTCAAAGACGACCACATTGCCCGGTGCATCACCCGCCAACCAGCCCTGGTCGGTATCGACCAGCCAGGAATTGAATTCGCGGGCCAGTCCGGCTGCCGGAGATTTCCGGTTCCCCTGCAGCATCGCCCGGATGCGGGCCTTCATACCCCGGGGCCGGGGCTCGACCTGGGGCGGTGCGGTGAAGGCCACGAAGAGAACTTCCGGGTGCTGCGCAAATTCGGAGAGCAGCGCACGGTAGGCTGCCTTGGCATTGGCCACCGTCAACTCACAGGAATCGGGATCGCCCGGCTCGTTGCCGGCACCCCGGAAACCGTTGTTCGGGTAGCAGGATTTGAAAGCGACGATACGGTTGGTCATCCCCTCGGGCAGGAAGGTATCCTGCTGCTTCAGGCGAAGAATGTCGTCCATCTTCGAAGTAAACTTCCGGCGCCAATGGCAAATATCGGTGTCTTCGCCGACGATCGAACCATACGAAGACTCGTTCACCGCGAATCCGGCGGATTCCAAACGGCTGCGCAGCCCCCCTCCGTTGGGATGGCTGACATAGATGCACGTCTGCCCCGATTCATCCTCGCCACCGACCTGCGGTCCAGCGTCGGCCAACAGCTGGCCGCCACAGGAATGATGAATGAACAGGAACTGCACCGGCTCGGATCCGTTCTTGGCCGATTCTTCGGCCAGTTCTTCGGCCATTGCCTCTCTCCCCGCGCTGAATCCGATCCCCAGAATGACAAACAGACCCGCGACGATCCCCGCACACGGCCGTACCAAGTGAGCGAACTGCACCAAACCGTCCTCCTCATTGCATACTGTAATTCTCTTGTCGCAACAGGTTATCAAACCCTCTGCGGACCGGCAAGTTTCCGGTGCGGCGACGAATCAGGATAAAATGATTCCGGGTTGCAATATGATTGTTTTTTTTCTATAATCCCGCGCAATCGGCAGTAGATCGCTTCACGCTCTTGATTCCGATCGAGATACCGATCGACGCCGAAAAATCAGCCAGGACCATCTCACGGGCCAAATGTTCGAGATCTCGCGCAGGATCGCCCGGGGGCTTGGCCCTCTTCCCGCTTCGGATCGGGATTTCCCGAAATCGCTCGTCCGAAGCTGTTGGAGTCTTGATATGAAGAACGCTGCATCTCTCCATCGCAGCCTGCGCATAGCGACCCTGTTCGCGATTCTGCTCGGGACTATTTTGGGGGCCGCCGTAGCCTCCGCCGCCGGATCGGACCGCCTGTTCTATCTGCATCACTCGACCGGCCGGGGCTTCATGATCTATGGAGAAGCCCGCTCCTATCTCGAAAAAGTCAACCGGGCCGGGGGCACCGAGGCTGCCTTGTGGGATCACGACTACAATTTCATCGGGCTGCTCGACGCCCAGGGTGATGCGCTGGGTTACAACTATGCCATCCCGGACGACGATACCGACCCGCGGGGATTGCATCGGTTGTGGACGACGGCCAATGCCGCCCGCGACTCAATCCTGTCCGACTACGATGTGATCGCCTTCATGTCCTGCTTTACGGCCTGCTCGATCGGTACCGATTCCGAATTGGAGCAGAACAAGATCTGGTACCTGGAGATCCGTGATGTGATGGACCAGCACCCGGACAAGCAATTCCTGGTGATGTCGCCACCTCCCCTGCACCCGGGCGAAACGAGCCTCGTAGCGGCCGACCGGGCCCGTGCCTTCTCGCAGTGGCTGGGCAGCAACGAGTTCCTGGCCGACCGTCCGAATTTGCATTTCATGGATGTTTTCGACCTCCTCGCCCACGCCGATGACGGATCCGGGGATCGCAACCAACTGAAAGCCGAGTACCAGCGTCCGGGCGATCCGGATTCCCATCCGAACGTATCGGCCTATCAGATGGTCGCCCCACTATTGATCGGCCACATGATGGAGGCGGCCGGACACGCGGTCGCGTCCGTACCGGAGTTCAGGGCGCCGGCGAACCTGGCCCAGAACCAGCCGAATCCGTTCAACCCGATCACCGAAATCGTCTTCGAACTGGAACGCTCCGGCAACGTGGCCCTGCGAGTCTATTCCGCCCGTGGCGAACTGGTGCGCGAACTGCTGCACGAGACCCGCGGCGAAGGACGCCATCGGGTCACATGGGACGGTCGGGATTCCGGGGGCGCGATGGTCGGCAGCGGTACCTACCTGTACCGACTCGAAGCCCCGGGCTGGCAGCTGTCCCGGAAAATGGTCCTCACCAAATAGGAACGTTCGAATTCACGATCTGCCCCGAGACAGGGAGACGGCGGAAGGGTATACTTCCGCCGATTCATTTGCGCCACCCGGATCAATTCGGCGCACTTCGGCACCACGGATGGGACCGGAATCGGAGGACCAGTGAATTCCATCGAACGCAAGCCGGCCGGATTGTTCGGCTTCGCGGCCCTCGGGCCCTATTTTGCCCTGCTGCGCGGACAATTTCTTGACCTCGCCTTCGTATTGCTGTTGATGCTGGTTTCGACCGGCATCTCACTCTCGATCCCCGTCATCGCCGGACGCTTCGTCGATACCCTGCGGGATGTCGACCATTTCGTCCTCGGCAATCAACAGTTGGTGATCCTGGCCCTGTTGCTGATTGCTCAGCTGGGCGCCTCATTTGCCTACCAGGTGGTATCGGCCCGCCTGGGCCTGCGCACCGTGACGAAATTGCGCCGGCGGGTCTACACGCACATCCTCGAACTCCCCTCCCTGTACTTTACGAACAAGAAGGCCGGCGACATCTCCAGCCGCGTTACCAGCGACGTGGGCAGCATCCAGTACCTGCTGACGACGGGCATCGTTTCGCTGGCCCGTGCACTGATCACGTTGGCCGGCGCCCTGATCCTGATGGCGCAACTGAATGCGCGCCTGACCCTGGCGGTGCTGATCCTGATCCCCGCGACGATTCTCCTGGTGCGGATCTTTGCCGCGCGGCTGCGCAAGCTCTCGCGGGTGATGTATGAGGAGTTGGGCAAGATCACCAGCCAGGTGCAGGAAACGGTGGGCGGGATCCGCGGTCTGAAGGTCTACAACGCGCAGACGCACGAAAGTAAGCGCTTCCAGGAGATGATCTCGACCTATGAGGAGGCCGGCGTCCGGCGAGCCTGGCTCTCGGCTGCGTTCGAATCCGGAATCCAGATGAGTCTGTGGGTTTGCCTGCTGGGCGTGATGATCTACGGTTTCGCGTTGGCCGCGCGCGGTGATGCCACCAGCGGCGAACTGGTCGCCTTCCTGCTGCTGGCCTTCCGGGTCGCAATGCCTTTGGCGTCGTTGAGCAGCCTATTCGCCTCGGGGCAGGGCGCTGTCGCCGCGGCCGAACGATTGGACGAAGTGCTGGCCCTGCCGACCGAACGCGTGCCGGGCACACCGGCCCCCGCGCCACGGCACGATCCGGCGGCCCTGCGCATGTCCGATGTTGTATTCCGCTATCCGGAGAGCGGCGAGACTCCGGTCCTGGACGGTGTCACGGTCGACATCGCTCCGGGCCAGTGGGTGGGCGTCGTGGGACCTTCGGGTGCCGGCAAGACCACACTGGCCTCGCTATTGCTGGGTCTGTTCCCGCCCAGTCGGGGCCGGATCGAACTGGATGGACTCGCCTACCGGGATTACGAGATCGCGGACCTGCGATCGCGCATGGCCTGGGTGGCGCAGGAGCCGTTGCTGTACGATCTGAGCCTGGAAGAGAACATCCGCTTCGGCCTGAACAGCGTAACCCGGGACGAGGTCATCGAAGCCGCTCGCAAAGCCGAAGTTCTCGAATTCGCCGAGCGCTTTCCCGAGGGAATGCAGGAACGTTGCGGTGAGCGAGGAGGTCGCCTGTCCGGCGGACAGCGTCAGCGCGTCGCCTTGGCTCGCGCTTTCCTTCGCAATCCCGGACTGTTGATCCTGGACGAGCCGACCAGTGCATTGGACGCCGCCAGCGAGGACTCGATACACCGTGCGATGAAAAGCGTGATGACGGGCCGTACGGCGATCGTGATCGCCCACCGTTTCAGCCTGGTACGCGATCTGGATCTGATCCTGGTCGTGGCGGAGGGCCGCATCGTCCAGCGCGGCAGCCACGCCGAACTGCTTGCCGAAGACGGCATGTACCGTACACTTTACGATTTGCAACAAGGCAACGAGTCCGTGTAGTTTCCCGGGAAACGCACCGCGGTTTTCGATCAACCCGAGTGCCCGATATCCGATAACGAGGAGAGGAAGCCTCGTTCACCCAATCAGCCGAGCCGGAGCGATTCGTGTTGCAGGAATTCGAATACATCGCCGATCTGACGCGCAACTATTTCCAACCCGAGCCGCAGCGCCTGGCGCCCCCGGCACACTTGGACTGGAAACGATTTCTGCAGTTGTGCTTCGAACACCGGATCACGGGCACCGTATTGCCCTATATCGAGCGCAGCGGTCTGGACGCCGAAATGGCAAACCAATTGGACGTGATCGAAGGACAAGCCGGTCGTGAGACCATGGTCCGCCTGCTGTTTCTGGAGAAAGTGCTCGCGACCCTGGCCACTGCCGACTGCCACCCCATCGTACTGAAGGGCGGCCCCCTGGCTACGGACTACTACCGGCGAACTGAACACCGTTTCCTTGCCGATCTGGACCTCCTGGTCGAGCCGGATGAAGTCGAAACCGCTTGTCATACCCTGGCATCATTGGGGCTGAAACTCTCCTCCACCCGGGCGGATCCGGGCTACTATCGCGATCATCACTTCCACTGGATCCTGAGCAACGACAACGGATTCGTGGTTGAAGTGCATTGGGGCCTGACCCTGCCCGAGTCGATCTACAGCTTTGATCTGGAGGGGCTGAAACATCGTTCGGTCGATACGGTGCTCAACAGCACGCGCATGCGGGCGCCATCGCCGGAAGATCTGCTGCTCCATATCGTGGGGCAGTGCACCGGCGGCGGGTTCGGAGAAATGCGGAGAGTCATCGATGCCGCTCTGTTGTATCCGGCCATTCAGGACCCGCAGGCCCTGGTCGAACAGGCCCGGAACCAGAATCAGGGCCATGCGTTGTGGGCCCTGTTGACCCTGGTCGAGGATTGGACCGGAGTTCAGGTTCCGAGCGCTGTGATGGACCGTTTGAGGCCCCCCACTCGAACCGCACGTCTGCTGCACAACTTGACGGGCCGCGTTTTTTTCGGTCGGGACCACTTCCTGCATCGGGGCGAGATACAGCACCTGCTGCATTGGCTCTGCGCTCCTTCTGCCGAGTTGCGTCGGCGCGAATTGCGCAAATACCTTTCTCCCGGCAAAAGTTATTGGTTGGAGGTCGGTTATGCAGAAGATGCAGGGCCCTCGCTGGCCGTTCGGCTCGTAAACCGGATCTCGCGCATGAAAGCCGTAGCCTATCTCGCCGGCACTGCGATTTTGACCCTGCTGAGGTCGGACCCCGAAGAGGCCTCCCAGGGGATCTGAAAAAACGGAAGAAGACCGAAAAAGTCTTGTTGACGGCATCCCGTTCTTTTGTTATAATCTGCCTGATTGAACTTTCAACAGGGGGCCTGACCAAATCAAAGGGCCGGAGGTAGAGGAATGACCAAGAAGAGCTATTTTGCGCCCAAGCTGAAGACCGAAAAGGTCGAACTGGGCGTATTTGGAAACTACCAGAACGTATATCCGCGTGGTAAGCGTGAGCCCTTGGCTCCCGTAACCGATCTGGATCTGCGCATCGAGTAGTTTTCGCTACGGATCGACTGGATCAATTCAAGAGGAAGCCGAAGTTGCAGCAAACCCGGCTTCCTCTTTTTTTGTCCGCTGTAGGTCCAGGAGGACCGGGAATCACGCCGGCTCCGACAGCTCGCGCCTGTCCTCCTCCAACCCGTCCCAATCGATCGCCTGCCACGCCTCGTACAGCTTGATGCGATGTTGCCGGCGATGTTTCAACGGAATCTGGAAATCCATCCTCTCCCGCTCCGACAACTCGCTCCAGTGCTTTTCCAGGAACTCGAGGATCGATCCGGTGGCCTCGAGGTAGCGCGCCAGCACCTCGCCGTAGGGCAGATCCGCCATCGTGACCATGGCTCGACGGCTGGCCGCCTCGAAATCCGAGGGCGGCGGTACACGGCAGGACGCCGGATCGATTTTACTGAGGAAGAAGTGGACGGTGAAGTCGTCCCAGTAGGCCAGATGGCCCAGCGTGTCCTTCGCACTCAGAAGACCGCTCTGCGAGCGTTGATCACGAATTTCGCGCGGATAGGCACCGACCAGTCGTCGGAGCGCACCATCCTC
Source organism: Candidatus Krumholzibacteriia bacterium (assembly GCA_024762975.1). Classification (GTDB taxonomy): domain Bacteria; phylum Krumholzibacteriota; class Krumholzibacteriia; order LZORAL124-64-63; family LZORAL124-64-63; genus JANTGJ01. Next base: position 43,218 of record JANTGJ010000003.1, on the reverse strand, counting down.
GCGTCGAATGCCATCAATCAGCGTCTGCAACGAGTCCAAAAATTTCTACACTTCCCGGCGAGAAAGGCAGGACCTTCAGGTCCATAGGGATTGAACTACAATCGGCGGCTCGTTGCAACCACTGTTGCCAAACTGGACCGAACGAATTAGGATTCGCCACAGATTCCAAGAATCGAAATGAATCTCAATCTTTCCGGGGAGGCGAGAATGCGCGCCCGAAACGCAATTCGTTCCTGTAGGGTACCGATCCTGATCGCGTCATTGGTCATCGGCCTGGCGGGTGCTGCGTCGGCCAAGGATGTCAGCGGTCAGTGGGGCGTGGGACTTGAAAGTGGTGTATTCAAGCTCACCGAAGGCAAATGGGACTACAGCAACCTGGATCAATTCTTCGGACTCGGCCTGGAGCGGGGACTGAATCCACACTGGAACCTCAAATTGGGTTACCAGTACGGTACCGTACGACAGGGCGTCGGATTTCCCGGTCAGGACGCCGGATGGTCTTTCGACAGCGGCGCGGGTCTCTATACATCGATCTCCCACCCGTCGGTGCAGTTGCAGTACCGGCTCTTTCCCGAGAAACGCTTCGTACCGAAATTCGGTTTGGGCCTCGGTGTCTTGAGCTGGAAGGCGATGGACCTGCGCGGCGAATCCGACGTGGGCCTCTTCCCCAATGAAGATCCGATCGTGGGCTATGACGGCGACGGGAACGAAGTGGCTTTGGAATCGACGAATATGGCCTATACCGCGGAAGCCGGCCTGGACGTTTTCCTGGCCGAAAGCCTGTCCCTGAATCTAGCCACCCGCTGGCATCTGTTTCCTGGCAACAACAAGGACACGATGGGGATCAGCCGATTCTGGGGACCGGATCACGTCGATGCGAATACCGCTCGTGTGGATTTCGCCGTTGGACTGACCTGGTGGTTCGGCAACCGCGACAACGATGGCGACGGGATTCTGAATGACCAGGACATCTGTCCGGATCACCCGGAGGATTTCGACGGATTCCAGGACCAGGACGGCTGCCCCGATCCGGACAACGATGGAGATCGTATCCTCGATGCGCAGGACCGTTGCCCGGACCAGCCCGAGGACTTTGACGGTTTCCAGGATGGGGACGGTTGCCCCGATCCGGACAACGACGGGGATGGCATCATCGATGCTCGCGACCAGTGCCCGGATCGGGCCGAGGATCTGGACGGATTCCAGGACGAGGACGGCTGCCCCGATCCGGACAACGACGGGGATGGCGTCCTGGACAGCGACGACCAGTGCCCGAACACGCCGGCTCGCACGGAGGTGGACTCGAACGGCTGCCCGGTCGTGGCCCGGATCCGCTCCGAACTCATCCTCGAAGGTGTGAACTTCGTATCCGGCAGCGCCCAGTTGACTCCGGAATCGCAGGGGGTTCTGGAGGATGTCGCGGCCTCGCTGCTGGCCTGGCCCGATGCCGATATCGAGATCCATGGCCACACCGACTCGACGGGATCGGAAGAGACGAACCGCGATCTCTCCCACCGCCGGGCGCTGGCGGTCAAGGATGCGCTGGTGGCGATGGGAGTCGCTCCGTCCCGGATCACGGCGATCGGTTATGGCGAGGACTACCCGCTGGCGGACAACGGAACCGCGGAGGGACGCCGCATCAACCGTCGGGTGGAGATCCATCGCGTCGAGTAGTCCGCGGCCCGGTTTCGGAAAACATAAGAGCCCGACGGTCCGGGACCGTCGGGCTCTTCATTGGAAATCCGAACCGGCGCTAGATGCCCGCCTTCGCCAGCGCCTTGCGCAACTGCTCCTCGGACTGGGCGCCGATCAGATGTGCCCGGATCACGCCCTCCCGATCGATCACGAAACCGGCCGGAATACTCGAGACCTTGTACTTTTTCTGTGCGTCTTCCTGTTTCACCATCACGATCGGAAAGCTGTAGCCGTTCTTCGCCAGGAAGCCCTGGATCGTCTCCGCAGCCTCGCTGCTGGCACCCAGAAAAACAACCTGGCCCGAAGCTGCGAGTTCCTCGTGAAGAGCCTGGATGTGAGGCATCTCCATCTTGCACGGGCCGCACCAGGTGGCCCAGAAATCCAGGAACACGACCTTGCCGCGGTAATCGGCCAGCTGCACGGACTTACCCTCGAAGTCAGTGAAAGTGATGTCGGCTGCGGGCTCGCCGACCAGCGAATCGGGATTCATCACGCGGTCCAGCGACGAGACCACACGTTCATCGGGGCCCGGCTGGTATTGGAAGCGCTCCTCGGGCACCTTGCCATTGAGCTCAAAGCGGTCCAGGCGGAACGTCAACTGTTGGTCCATCTGCATCCCCTGCTGCTGCATCTGCGAGCGGATCGAAGCCTGGATCACCAGTCCCGATGCGGGATCGAACCAGAAAGTCTTGTCGCCCTCCATGCCTCCGGCCGGGTCGACGTTCGGATCGGCCGGCGCGTTGAAGACCTGGCACTTGATCTGACGACCATCCACCGTCAACGTCTCGGTGCCGGTTCCCGGCTCGACCTGCAGATTGCGGTTGAGCAGGAACGATCCGATGCCGGAGTAGAAATTGAACAGGTCCTCCTCCTCCAGCGAAACTTGCGCTGCCCGGTCCAGGACACGCGACAGCTGACGCGCGGGCCCCACATACGTGGCCTGCATCTGGCCGAGGTGGAACCACGATTGATCGGCACCGACCCCCACGTTTACGCGAAACATCTCACTGTCCTGGGAGCTGAGCATCCGATCGGGCCAACGGGCGGCGCCGAGCAGATGGACCTCCATCTCGATCGGGTCTTCCTGACCGGCGACGAGGGTCTTGACCTGCAGTGTGGCCGCCAGATCGTAGGACTGCAGGGCCTCCGCAGTCTGCGTTGAGAGGTCCAGGGCCCGGTCGAACTCGGCGTTCGGACCAGCCCACGCGACGCTGGCGCCGGCAAACAGGACGAGCATCGCAAAGGTGAATCGGCGCATTGCGCTTCCTTTCCATCGGGTGACAACAAGTCGGGTCCCCGCATCAACCGGCGAGTCGGCAGGGAGTTCCCCCAAGGTACTATCCGAAGTACGGACTGCCAATCGAGGGGATCGAAAAAAAGGGAATCGGCCGGGGTCAGAATCTGGGAGCCGTAGCCAGCGTCAGTATGTTCCGATGCTTCAGGGCGAGCGTTTCGGCCAACTCGACGATACTCGCCAGCGGGTAGGCACTGTCCTGGAACCGGCGTTCGACCCACAACTCGAGCATCCGCGAACTGGAGCGCAATTTGGTCGAAAATCGCACGACCTGATCCGCTATGTGGACCGCGCGCGCCAGGCGTTGGTGATCCGCCTCAGTGGGGTCATGATGCCAGCGAACGGCATCGACCAGATCCTCGGGGAAATTCCACCCCTCCAGCAAAGCGGCGCCCGCCTCGGCGTGGTCGAATCCGGTCTGCCGACGCTCGATATCCGAAGTGATACGAAGTCGATTCTGGGTCCGGACACGTGCACTTCCTCCTGTACCGACCAGCACGGGCTCGCAAACGACGGTCTGTAGATCCGTATCCAGCACCAGCTTGCCGATGTCGTGCAACAATCCGGCGGTGAATGCCCGGTCGCGCAGTTCGGGGTGACCGCTGGCCTTGACCAGGAAGGCCGCACCGTAGGCTGTACCCAGGCAGTGCCGCCACAGCTCGTCCAGCCCCAGCTGATAGCCGGGCAGATCCCGTTCCAGAACCGGCCGCATGCTGAGCGTAAAACACATCCGCGCGAAGGTGAGATTTCCGACGAGAACCAGGGCTTCCCGCGGGCTGCCGATCCTGCGCTTGAAGTTGTAGATGGGCGAGTTGCACAGTTTCAGCAGGCCCGCGGTCAGCACCGGGTCCTTTTCCACGATCGGAAGGAGCTTGGCGACCTCCACCACGGGATCATCGATAATCTCCATCAGGGAGACGACCGATTCGGGCCGGGCACCCACACGGGGCGACGCGGCGATCAGATCCTGCAGGGAAGGCATGGGCGATCGGCTCCTAGCGAAGAGTTCGATGTCCCTCCCGGGGCGTCCAGGTGAACCCCGGGAGGGCTCGGTACCGGGTCTGGGCAACCCGATGAATGGGATATCGGAATTCGCCGGATCCGGTTGATACGGTTTGATCTGTAAAAACGAGTACGGGACCCGCAGACGGCGTCTACAGGTCCCGCAGAGTGGATCGAGGGGAAAATCGAGGAGACGGGTCAGCTCTCGATCACCAGATGGTGGTGCTTCTTCTTGCCGACCTGCAGCTGGATGCGACCGTCCGCCACGTCGTTTTCCCGGAGCGCGCGCATCTCATCGGCAATGAGCTCGCCATTGACGCGTACGGCATTCTGGCGGATCATGCGGCGCGCTTCGCCCTTGGACTTCAACAGGCCCGAATCGACCAGGGCCTCCAGCAGCGACAGTCCGTCACCATCCAGATCGGTCTTCGGCCGTGTACTGCGGGGCACGGTGCTCGCGTCGGCTGCGCCACCGAACAACGCCGCGGTCGCCTTGGCCGCCGCATCGGCCTGGGCAGGTCCGTGGACCAGCGACGTGACCTCATAGGCCAGTATCTTTTTCGCTTCGCGAATGTCCGCTCCCTCGAGTTTCTCGAGCTCCTCGATGCGTTCGCGCGACAGCAGGGTGTACAGACGCAGAAAACGCGGGATATCGCGGTCGTCCACATTGACCCAGTATTGAAAGAAGTCGAACGGTTTCGTGCGCTCGGCGGCCAGCCACACCGCGCCATCGGCGGTCTTGCCCATCTTCTGCCCCGAAGCGGTCATCAGCAACGGGAAGGTCAGGCCATAGACCTCGTTCTGGTTGAAGCGGCGGCACAGGTCGATACCCGAACAGATATTGCCCCACTGATCATTGCCGCCCATCTGCAACCGGCAGCCGTGATCGCGATTGAGGACCATAAAATCATAGGCCTGCAGGATCATGTAGTTGAACTCGATGAACGAGAGGCCCTTTTCCAGGCGGGTCTTGACCGAATCGCGGGTCAGCATCTGATTCACGCTGAAAAAGCGTCCGACGTCGCGCAGGAATTCGATGTAGCCATAGTCCTTCAGCCAATCGGCGTTGTTGACCATGATACCGTCGGTCGAGCCTTCACCGAACTCGACAAAGTGCGCCAACTGCGCCCTGATCCCGGTAAGGTTTTCCTCGATCTTCTCCAGCGTCAGCATCTGCCGCAGCTCGGACTTGCCGCTCGGGTCCCCGACCATGGCCGTGCCGCCGCCGGCGATCGCGATCGGGCGATGGCCGTGACGTTGCAGATGCACCAGCCCCATGATCGGCAGCAGCGAGCCGATGTGCAGACTGTCGGCGGTCGGATCGAAACCGATATAGCCGGTGACGACCTCCTCTTCCAGCAGCTTGCCCAGATTCGCCTCGTCGGTGCACTGCTCGAAGAATCCGCGCCACTTCATCTCTTCGAGGAAGCTGGGGAATCCGGTGTCGACTTTCGGGGTGGCAGCCATGATCATTCCGTCCCGTTCGCCCGGCCCTGCAGTGAGGCCAGATCGTTGAAGAATTCCGGGTAAGATACGGCCACGCAATCGGGATCGTCCAGTTTCGTTTCTCCTGCGGCGATGAGGCCGGCAATGGTCAGGGCCATCGCGATCCGGTGGTCCCCGCCGGTGACGAAGGCCGGCAGGTCGGCGGCCGCAGCCAGTGGCGTCGGGCCGGTGATGCACCAGCCGTCGACGCGGTCCTCGACATCCGCCCCGAGCCGGCGCAGCTGCGAGCCCATCGCCGCAATGCGGTCCGACTCCTTGACCCGTAGATCCGCCGCACCGCGGATCTGCGTCTTCCCTTCACATTGCGTGGCCAATACGGCCAGGATCGGCAACTCGTCGATCAGGCCGGGGACCTCGGGCGCGCTGATCCGGAAGGCCTGCAGATCCCCGCCGCGCACGACGACATCGCCCGTCGGTTCACTTTCCTGGCCGCCCGTTTCCGTGACCGTCAGATGGACACCGGCCCGGCGCAGTACCTCCAGCGCTCCGGTACGACCGGGATTCAGAGACTGGCCGCTGATCGTGACCTCCGAATCCGGCACCAGAGCGGCAGCCACCTGCCAGAACGCAGCCGAAGAGGGATCGCCCGGAACGGGCTGGTCGAAAGGCTTCGGTTCAAATGGGCCGAACAGATGCACCGGATCTCCGCCAGCATCGAAGTCGACGGATACTCCCATGCCCCGCAGCAGGCGCTCGGAATGATCGCGCGACCCGCCGGCCCCCCGCACGGTGACCTCAACTTCTGCTGCGACTCCCGCCAGCAGGAGGGCCGATTTCACCTGCGCCGAGGCCACCGCCAGATCGAATTCACCGCCGGCAAGCCGGGCACCGCGAATCCTCAGCGGCAGATGCGGGCCGTGATCGAGTTCGTCGATGAGGGCCCCCATTCGGCGCAGTGGATCGATGACGCGGGCCATCGGGCGACCGGAGAGCGAATCGTCGCCGGTAAGCACCACGGAGGCTCCGCCGGGCAACAACCACCCAGCCAGCAGCCCGCACAGCAGGCGCGCGGTCGTGCCGCTGTTCCCGCAATCGATCCGGATCTCACCCGATACCGGCGGCGCGGTCGGCGGTTCAATCTGGATTTCGGCCCCGCGGTGGAGGACGCGAGCCCCCAAAGCGCGTACGGCCTCCAGGCTGGCCAGCGTGTCGGCACTCGCCAGCCACCCCGTTGCGCGGCAGCCCCCCCCGGCAAGCAAACTCATCAACGCGACGCGGTGCGAAACGGATTTATCACCCGGAACAGCAACCGTTCCCCGCAGGGAAACGTAGTCGGACGGCAATTGGCGGGTCAGGTCGTTACCTCCGGCCGGGGCCCAGCGGCATCCCGGATCGATCAAGAGACAGTACTTTGGTTTCCCGACAATAACGGCTACCTTCCCCGAACCTCAACCATCAGGATGAATGATGTCGCACGATCAGCGCAGCGCAAGCCCCCCGGCACCGAATGGGAATCGATCCCGCTGGGGTGTTTTTCGTGTGGACCATTTGGGCGAAATCATGGGCTTGGCCTCGCCCACGATCCTGACCATGCTGTCGCAGACGTTGATGTGGACGGTCGACACCGCTTTGCTCGGCCGGGTCAATTCCGTGGCGCTTGCCGCCGCCGGATTGGGCGGCATGCTGACCTGGGCGACCTACTCGCTGTTCAACAATCTCAGCCGGATCACCGGGACCTTCGTTTCGCAGTCCCATGGCCGTCAGGACGACGAAGCGGTTTCGCACTATACCTGGCAGGGGATCTATATCGCCCTGTTCAGCGGACTGGTCCTGCAATTTGTGGGCTACCACAGCGACCTGATCCTGCCCTGGACCCGCAATCCGATCGAAGTGCAGGAGTCGACCTTCCTCTATATCAAGTGGCGCAGCATGAGCGCGGTTTTCACGCAACTGACCTTTGCTTTGATGGGCTTTTTCCAGGGTCGCCGGGATGTCAAAGTCCCGATGTACGCGGGCATCCTGGCCAATGCGATCAACCTGATCCTGGATATCTGGCTGATCTTCGGTTTCAGCGGGATCGAACTGGGTGGACGGACCTGGCTGGCTGTGCCCGCCCTCGGGGTCAAGGGGGCCGCGATCGGCACCAGCGTCAGTGTCCTGGTCAACGCAGCCGCACTGACCGGCTGGGCGCTGGCGCCGCATCTGCGCCGGCGGTACGCCCTGCACCGGGTCCGCCACCCCGATCCGCGGGCCATCGTCAATCTGGTGCGGGTGGGGCTGCCCGCGGCCTGGGAGGGCTTCGTGGACATGCTCGGCTTCCTGCTGTTCACCGTATTTGTCGGTACGACCGGCGCGGTTCCGCTGGCGGCTTCGCAGATCACCATCCAGGTTCTCAGCTTCTCGTTCATGCCGCTGTGGGGCCTGACCACCGCGGCGAGCGTACTGACCGGCAACTGGATCGGCGCGAAAGACCCGAATCAGGCCGAACACTATGGCCGCCAGGCCTTCAAACTGGGCGGCTACTATTCGCTGGTTCTGGCATTGATCCTGATCGCCACGCGCGAACACGTGTTCCGAATCTTCACCAACGATCCGCAGGTGCTGGTGCTGGGTGCCAGCTTGACGATCACCGCCGCGATCTTCCAGTACTTCGATGGTGTTCGGATGCTCGGTTCGGGCATCCTGCAGGGAGCCGGTGATACGCGCTACCCGATGCTGACGATGGTCGTCACGATGATCGGCGGGTTCATTCCACTGACCTGGCTGCTGATCGTGCGCATGAACGGCAACGTTGTCAGCGCCTGGATCGGCGCGGCGGCGATCTATCTCTTTTCCGGGCTGGCGCTCTGGATACGCTTCCAGTCAGGCAAGTGGAAACACATCGAGATCTTCCGCTGAGGAGCCCACCGGCTTGACCCACCGGCTTGACAAATTGCCGGAGATCTGAGAGGATCGGCCCCTCGCCCCTCGGCCCCCTCGTCCGGGCCACGCAGATTCCTTTGTCCGCCAAACGTCGAATCGTATGGATCCAGTGTCGTGCCGGCCGCACAGCCTGTGCGTTACCGGTACCCATCGAGTCTTCTTCCCGGGTGACACGGCCCGCATCGGAGACCGAGAAGGGGGGATGCCCAGCCACTGCCATTCCAGTTGTTCGAGGGGCTGCTCTCGCCCGCGGGACCCGCAACTACCCGGCGGTTTTTCCAGCCATTCCTGGCTGGATTCGACACCGGGACCCCGACCTCACGAACCATTACGAACTACGAATTGTCTGGGGGAGAATTCATGAAGAAACTACTTTTAAGCCTGATCCTGTTGACCCTCGGCGCCGGTGCGGCGCTCGGCCAGGCGCCCGTGGTGGATACGGGATGGTCGGTCTTCGTCATTCGCGAAGGTGCGACCGAAGCTCCATTCATCGTCGACAACGACGACTACGTGATCGACGCGATCGAAGTCGGAACCACCGAGTCCGGCCAGAAAGTCGGGCTGGCAACCGATCTGATCAATGGCGCACGGATCGACCAGATCAATGCACTGCACATTGATCGCCTGGACGATGTCGCTTCGAGTGGCTCGCTCTATGGCCCCTACTTCAACATCTGGGTCACCAACGGACTGGGCCAGTACGCGGTCCTGGCCAACGAACCTTCGGATGCCGAATGGGCCGCCGACCGCTGGGACGTGCCCGATTGGGCGACTCTCAGCACCCGGCGGTGCAAGGTATACGAGGTGACCGGCTCCAGCGGCGGCACGCCGGGCACCAGCTGGGTTGCCGCGCACGCCACCGGCAATGGCTGGGACGGCGTCTCGGATCTGCGCTTCGCCGATGTGGCCGATCTGATCATCTCCCCCCCCTCGGCGGCCTACATCCAGGATGGGGCCAACGGAGTGGGCAGCGGAGCGCCCGATGAGCTGGGTACCGACATTGCCCACGGCTACACCTGGGTCTTCGGCGACACGGCCGCCAACTATGTCACCGGCGGCGACGGGTTTATCGTGGACGGCTACTACGTGTCCTCCTCGGTCGATGTCCACAACGTCACCCAGGACCTCTACTACGCGACCATCGAAGCGGCCCTGTCGGCGGCTGCGCCCTACGACGTGATCGAGATCAACGACGGCTACTATTTTCCGCCGTCCACGCTGAACGTCTCGATCCCGCTCACGTTGCGCGGTGAGAGCGAGGACGGAGTCCGGGTCCAGATTCCGGCGGCGGGCGGATACGGCATGAATGTCGCTGCCAGCGACGTGACTCTGGAACACTTTACGCTTTTAGCCGACGCCGCAAACATCAACTATCCGATTCATGCCAGCGGCACCAGCAATCCGCCGTTGGGTTTCGACAATCTGACTTTGCAGTATATGACGATCAGCGGCGCCCACCGGCGTACCTGTTTCGACATTCACGGTTTCAATAATGTCGTGCTCAGCCATCTGACGGCCAGCGATTCGTGGGGCGGCAACGGCCTGCAGGTCACGGGCGTGGCCGGAGCGGCAATCGACAACATCACGACCCTCGACAATGCCTGGGGCAGCCTGGCCATCTACTGCTCTGATCTCCCGTATCTGGGCCGCGGCTCGTCCGATGTGACGATCGACGGTGCCAGTTGCAGCTTCGGCGAGGGCGTTGTCTTTACGCAGGACGAGTTCGGACTGTTCAACACGAACACGGTTGTGACCAGCTATGGCTACAACGTCCGCAACTTCAACTTCCGCCCGGACGCAGCGGGCTACGTCTACTACCAGGACACCGAGGCCCATGCGATCACGCAGGCCCTCACCCTGGACGGCATCGCTCCCGGTTCGTGGATCACCGCCATCGGCGGCGGCTCGCACATCGTGGCCGAAGGCATGGGCATCCAGTTTGCGATCGACGGCGCTGCGGCCGGCGACCTGATCAGTGTCCGGACCGGTCACTTCGAGGAGCAACTCCTGGTCACGACACCGAACCTGACCATCAGCGGTGCGGGCAGTGGTTCGACATTTATCGACTCGCCTGCCACGCTGGCCAATTCGTTTACGACCTCGGCGGACAATCACGCGGTCGTGGGCGTGGTCGGTGTCGGCGGAGTCAATTTCGCAGACCTGACGGTCGACGGCCTGGGTCGCGGCAATGCCAACTCCAGATTCCTGGGTTTCGGCTTCTACAACGCCGGCGGCTCGCTGACCAACGTCCAGATCCTGAATATCATGGATACTCCGTTCAGCGGTGCGCAGCACGGTGTTGGCGCCTACGTCTATACCGACAACGGTGGACCGCATCAGATGGACATGACCGACGTGCAGGTTCTTGACTTCCAGAAAACCGCCGTGGCGCTAGCCGGCGCCGGACTGACCGGTGACCTGTTGCGCGTCGACACCTTCGGACAGGGTCCCACGGATGTGACGGCCCAGAACGGGATCCAGGTCGGCTACGAGGCCGTCGTGAATGTCAACGACTGTACGGCGACCGGAATGGCCTACACGGGCGGTAGCTGGTCGGCCTCGGGAATGCTGGCTGTCGGCGATGGTTTGGCGTATTTCGACGGTTGTACGCTCGACGGCTGCCAGACGAGCATCTATTTCTCCGACGGCGGCGGTTCGTTCAACAACGGATCGGTGATCAACCCGGTCGGTGATGCCCTGTATGCTTACAGTGGCGGTGCCAAAGCCGGCGACGGGGACACTCCCCTGCCCGCGCAGCCCTATGACAGCAACGGGTCCCAGGCCGGCAAGGCCCCGATCGTGGTCTCGATCGACGGGAGCACGTTTACCGGCACCGGCGCGACCGATTCGTGGGGTCCGACGGCCTACGGCTCCGGCCCGGTGACCTTTTCGATAACCAACTCGACGGTGACGAATTGGGACTGGGGCGTCGTCTACTACGACTTCGGCGGACTGGTCCTGAACGCCTCGGGCACCGGCAACGAGATCTTCGGCAACACTACGTACGGAGCCTATTCCAACGCCGTCGAGGTGGCCGACATGATCGGCAACTGGTGGGGCCATGCATCGGGTCCGCTACACCTGCTGGCCAACCCCTTCGGCGAGGGCAACGAGGTCTCGGACAACATCCTGTTCGACCCGTGGACGGGCATGGCCGGCGGCGATATCGTCCCGGTGACGACCGGACCGCTGAACTGCGGCCAGACCGTCACATTGACTTTCAGCTTCACGGCCGACGACTACACACCGGACATGTTCCTGTACAATGCGGTGGTCAGTGCGACGCCGGGCCTGGACTTCGGCCTGGTCGAGGACCTCGAGCCCTTCGGCGACGTGAACAATACCTTCTTCGCCCTATCCACCGGGACCAACCAGTGGACGATCACCGGTTCCACGGTCGGCAACCCGACCTTCCCGGTCACGGGCGCAGGCACGACCGACCTGTTCCGGATCACTTTCTCGGCGACGGGCAATGTGGTCGGTGACGTGGTCTTCGACAGTCTGACCCTGCGCGACCCGGACAACAACACCATCCCGGTCGCCCTGACCGGCGCGACGATCACCTACGACTGCACACCACCGGATGCGGTTACGGACATCTCGGCGGAGCCGGGCCACAACAAGGTGAATGTCTCGTGGACCCATGATGGGAGCGATGTGGCCTACTACCGCATCTACCGCGGGCTGTGGCATGACGGAACGGTCGGCACCAGCGCGTATCCCGAGTACGACGACCAGGCTCCGGCGACTCCGTCGGTGCGGCCTGTCTCGCCGGCGGCGGCCAACCTGGATCCCGAGTGGGTTCTGGCCGGCACGGTGGCGGTGGGCTCCAACACCTATACCGACAACTTCAGCTACGGCCCCAACAGCCGCGGCATCTACACGTATGAGGTCTTCGCGGAGGACGCGGCCGGCAATGTCAGTGCTGCCGCACCGACCAATGACCGCGCAACGAATTACTGGCTGGGCGACGTCTATGGTGACTCCTCCGTCGATCCGGTGCCCAACGGCGAAGTCGACCCGTTCGACATGAACGAGCTGGCGGCATCCTTCGGTACGGTCATTGGCCACAACGACCCGGAAGGTGTCCTGGACGTCGGCCCGACCGACGACATGAGCCGACTGGGCATCCCGACGACCGACAGTATCGTCAACTTCGAGGATCTGATGGTCTTCGCGATGAACTTCGGCGTCGTGGCGGCGGCCAAGGCCGATGCGCCGCAGGACAAGTCCATCGATCTGGCCTGGGTCGATCTGCAGGACGGTTCCTACGCCCTGCGTCTGGTCTCGGGAGACGCCCTGAAGGGCCTGCGCCTGCGCGGTGATCTGCCGGTGACGGCGGTGACGGCCGGTGACCTGCTGGCCGAGCAGCCCTCGGCGACGTTCCTGCAGAATGTGGGTGAGAAACTGGATGCCAACCTGGCGGTGATGGGTCTGAACCGGACCTTCGCCGGCGAGGGCGACCTGCTGATCGTTCGCACCGGTGCGCCGGTTGACCCCGCATCGCTGACGATCGTGGCACGCGGCGTCGACAACCGTGAGATCCAGTACGCACTGGACCGGACCAGCGGTACCGCCCTGCCCAGCGTCTTTGCGCTGCATGGCAACTACCCCAACCCGTTCAATCCGAAGACGACGATTCGCTTTGATCTGCCCGAGGCGCAAACGGTGCGGATGACGGTCTACGGTGTGGACGGACGCAAGATCGCGACCCTACTGGACGAGGTTCGCGGGCGCGGTGCGCACGATGTGGTATGGTATGGACGCGACGACGCGGGCAAGAGCGTGGCTTCGGGCACGTATTTCTTCCGCATCGAAGCGGGGCCGTACAGCCAGGTGCGCAAGATGACCTTGATGAAGTAACAGCCTGGTTTGCGCCGTGCCGGTCCCACCGGCGCGGCGCAACGCAATGGGCTATCCGAACCGGGAGGATTGAAATGAGAGGGAGCGTATCAGCGGTACTGTTCTGCGTTCTGTTGCTGACCGCCGCCGCGGCCCTCGCTCAGGTCCATCTGCGTTTCGATCCTCCCGACACCCAGCTCGCCGTCGGCGAATCCGGCCGTCTCTCGATCCGCATCGACGAGATGCTCGAGGTGCGCACTCTGGACGTCGTTGTCGATTACGACACCACGGTCGTCCGGTCGCTCGGTGGCGCCGAGGGTACACTCTACACCGACAGCGGTATCTTCACCTTTGCCGGATTCGAAGAAGACGAGCCGGGCACCTGGCACGGCTACGCGGTCCTGATGGGAGCCGGACTCTTCGTGCAGGGACCGGGTGAGTTGTACCATTGGGACTTCGAAACGCTGGCCAACGGTATCTGCCCGGTGACGGCAGTCCAGGTCAGTCTTTCGATGACGGACGGCAGTTGGTATGAAGACGTGTTGCTCTCGGACGGAAAAGTGACCGTCGGTTCAGGCAGCGGAACCGATCCACGGGTGCCGGCCGTCACGTCCGGCCTCAGGGTAGCCCCGAATCCGTTCAACCCGCGAACCTGGATCCATTTCGAGCTCGATCGTTCCGGTCCAGCTCGTCTCGAGGTCCTCGATCTGCGGGGCCGCGAAGTCGCCGTGCTGGCCGACAGGGTTCTGTCCGCAGGGCCCCAGAAGGTCGAGTGGAGCGGCCGCGCAGCGAACGGGCGCGCGGTGCCGAGCGGGATCTATCTCTTTCGTCTTCGAAGCTCCGGAAAGGTTCACTGGCAGCGAGGCGTGCTGTTGCGCTGACTCCACTCCCCTTCCCTTGCAACAATTTGATCAAATTCACTCGCCGGGGGTATCCCCCGGAGGGAATTTCCACTAGATTGTGACCCTCAAATTCACTGTTTCCACCGTACCAGGAGCCGAGAGCAATGGCGGACAAGCTTCCCCACGATGCCGAACTGCGGGAAATCGAAAATAGCGAATGGCGACAGTCGCTGGACTACGTCCTGCAACAGCAGGGTCCGGATCGCGTGCGACAGATCCTGCGGCAGCTGCAAACCCGGGCACAGGAACAGGGCGTCAGCATCCCGTTCACCGCGAACACGCCCTACATCAATACCATCCCGACCGCGGATCAACCCGTTTTTCCCGGCGACCGGGAGATCGAGCGCCGCATCAAGTCGCTCGTGCGCTGGAACGCGATGGCCATGGTCGTTCAGGCGAACCGGGAGAATCCCGGAATTGGCGGTCATATCTCGACCTACGCCTCGGCGGCCACGTTGTGGGAGATCGGTTTCAACCACTTCTGGCGAGGTCGCACGGACGAATTCCTGGGCGACATGGTGTTCTTCCAGGGCCATGCTTCGCCCGGCGTCTATGCACGCGCCTACCTCGAGGGACGGCTCGATGCCGACGACCTGCGCGGCTTCCGGGCCGAATTGCGCCCGGGCGGAGGGCTTTCGTCCTACCCGCATCCGTTCCTGATGCCCGATTTCTGGGAGTTCCCCACCGTCTCGATGGGGCTGACCGCGATCTCGGCCATCTACCAGGCCCGCTTCAACCACTACCTCGTCGATCGCGGCCTGCGCAAGGCCAGCGGACGCAAGGTCTGGGCGATGCTCGGTGACGGCGAGATGGACGAACCCGAGAGCCTGGGCGCCATCACCCTGGCCTCGCGCGAGAACCTGGACAACCTGATCTTCGTCGTGAACTGCAACCTGCAACGACTGGACGGGCCGGTACGCGGCAACGGCAAGATCATGCAGGAGCTCGAAGCCGCATTCCGCGGAGCCGGTTGGAACGTTCTGAAGGTCGTCTGGGGCGGTGACTGGGATCGGCTGCTGGAAAAGGACACCTCGGGCCGCCTGATGCAGCGCATGGACGAGGTACTGGATGGCGAAATGCAGCGCTACACGGTTTCGAACGGCGGATACATTCGTGAGAATTTCTTCGGAAAATATCCCGAGTTGCTGGAGTTGGTCTCCGGCTACAACGACGACCAGATCGCGCGCCTGCGTCGCGGCGGCCATGATCCCCAGAAGGTGCACGCCGCCTACCAGGCCGCGATCGAACATCGGGGGGCGCCGACGGTGATCCTGGCCCAGACCATCAAGGGCTACGGCTTGGGCGAGGCCGGAGAAGGAAAGAACATCACACACTCGCAAAAGAAGCTGAACGAGGAGGAACTGAAGGAATTCCGGACACGATTCAATATTCCGGTCAGTGACGAAGACATCGCCGAGGCCCCGTTCTACCGTCCGGACGAGGACAGCCCCGAGTTGAAGTACCTGAAGCGGCGACGCGGCGAGTTGGGCGGCTCGTTGCCGATGCGGGTCAGCACCTCGCAACCGATGGCGTGTTACACCGACGAGTTGATCCGCGAGTACTTCGACGGTTCGGGCGAGCGCGAGTTGGCCACGACCATGGCCTATGTTCACCTGCTGGCCAAGATGCTGAGGGATCCGGAGCTCGGCAAACTGATCGTGCCCATCGTGCCGGATGAAGCGCGCACTTTCGGCATGGAATCGCTCTTCCGCCAGGCCGGCATCTACAGCCATTCCGGCCAGTTGTACGAGCCCGTCGACAAGGGAAGTCTGCTCTTCTACAACGAGAGAAAGACCGGGGCGATTCTCGAGGAAGGTCTGAGCGAAGCGGGGTCCATGGCCAGTTTCATCGCCGCAGGAACCTCGCACGCGAACAACGGCGTGCAGACGATTCCGTTCTACACGTTCTACTCGATGTTCGGATTCCAGCGGGTCGGCGATCAGATCTGGCAGGCCTGCGATTCGCGGGCGCGCGGCTTCCTGATCGGTGCGACGGCCGGCCGGACGACGCTGGCCGGTGAGGGGTTGCAGCATCAGGACGGCCACAGTCATGTACTGGCCCTGGCGCCGACCCGGGTCAAGGCCTATGACCCCGCCTTCGCCTACGAGTTGGCGGTGATCGTCCAGGACGGACTCAACCGGATGTACTGCAACCAGGAAGATTGGATCTACTACCTGACGGTGATGAACGAGACCTACCGGATGCCCGCGATGCCGCAGCGTCCGGACATCAAGGAAGGCATCCTGAAAGGCATGTACCGCCTGCGAGCGACCACGAAGAAGGGTGCCCAGGCCAAGTTGCGCGCCCACCTGCTGGGTTCCGGAGCAATCCTGAACGAGGCGCTCAAGGCCCAGGAGTTGTTGGAAAAGGACTACGGCGTAGCGGCAGACGTATGGAGTGTGACCAGCTACAAGGAATTGTACCGCGACGCGATCGAGGTCGAGCGCTGGAATCTGTTGCATCCGGATCAGTCGCCGCGCACACCCTATGTGACCGATCTGCTGGCGCGGGAGAAGGGCGTGTTCGTCGCTGCCTCGGACTATATGAAGATTCTGCCCGCGACGATTGCACAATGGTTCCCCCACGCATTGCACTGTCTCGGTACCGATGGCTTCGGCCGCAGCGACGGTCGTGCACGGCTGCGCGACTTTTTCGAGGTCGATCATCGCTACCTGACACTCGCGACCCTGCGCCGCCTCGCTGACAACGGCGAGATTCCCATGGAGAAGGTGCACAAGGCGCTCACCGATTTGAAGATTGATCCCGACAAACTCAACCCGCACCTGGACTGATCCGGAACAGGCCTGGGATTCGGCAGGGAAGGAAGAAGATGGCTCAGGAAATACACGTACCCGAGGTTTCGGACGGCGTCTCCGAAGGCACCGTCATCGCGTTGAACGTCTCCGTGGGTGAAACCGTCGAAGCCGATCAGACGCTGCTGGAGATGGAAACGGACAAAGCGGTGGTGGCGATCCCCGCGCCGTTCTCCGGCGTCATCACACGGATTGATGTGGCCGAGGGCGACAAGGTCAAGATCGGCGCCGTGATCATGGCCGGCGAAGCGGGGGAAGCCGTTGCGGCAAGCCCCCCGCCCGAGCCGGAATCGGAGCCCGAAGCCGATGCGCCCTCCCCGCCGCCTGCCGTGGAGGCTGCCGCGGAACCGGCAGCACCACTGCCCCCGGCTCCGGCCCCGGTGCATCCGGCACCCGCGACCGTCGATCTCGCGGCGGTGCGCCAGGGGGATCAGGTCGCACCGGCAGCTCCTTCGGTGCGCCGTCTGGCCCGCGAATTGGGCGCGGACATCTATCAGATTCAGGGCACCGGTCCGGCGGGCCGGATCAGCGAGGACGATGTGCGGTCCTTCGTACAGGACACGATGCAACGTCTGACCGGTGGCGGTCCGGCTCCCCGCGCAACGGGCGAGTTCCCCGGCCTGCATGCCCAGCGTCCGTTGCCGGACTTCACCCGGTGGGGACCCGTGACCCAGGAGCCCGTGTCGCGGATCCGGGAGATCACCGCCGATGCCATGAGCTATGCCTGGTCCACGATACCGATGGTCACGCAGTATGATCACGCCGTGATCAGCGATCTGGAGACCTTCCGCAAGGACCACAACGCCCGGAACCGGGGCGGCGCCAAGCTGACGATGACGGCCTTCCTGGTCAAGGTATGCGCCGCGGCCCTGAAAGCCTTCCCCCGCTTCAACAGCAGCCTGGATCTGGCCCGCAAGGAGCTGATCGTCAAGCATTCGATTCATATCGGCGTCGCTGTCGACACCCCGGGCGGACTGTTGGTCCCGGTCATCCGCGATGCGGAAACCAAGGGAATCGAGACTCTTGCCGGCGAGTTGAACGAATTGGCGGCCAAGACCCGCGAACGGAAGATCAGCCCGGCCGAGATGGAGGGCGGCACGTTCACGATCAGCAACCTGGGTGGTATCGGAGGCACGGCCTTCACGCCGATTGTGTATGCGCCGCAGGTGGCTATCTTGGGAGTCTCGCGCAGCGAGATGCGACCGGTCTGGAACGGCGACGAGTTCGAGCCCCGACTGGTGATGCCTCTGTCGCTGACCTACGACCATCGAGTCATCGACGGAGCGGACGGGGCGCGCTTCCTGCGCTGGATCTGCGAAGCGATCGAAAATCCGATTCATTTGGTGATGAAGGGATAAGGGCATGAGCGAAAACAGCATTCCTGCCTCGGCGTCACTGGTTGTGGTAGGCGCCGGTCCCGGCGGATACCACGCGGCATTCCACGCGGCCGAATTGGGCCTGGACGTCACATTGATCGATCCGGAGGAGAACCCGGGCGGCGTCTGCCTGCACCGTGGCTGCATCCCCTCGAAGGCGCTGTTGCACGTGGCCAAGCTGGTCAACGAGGCCGAGGAATCGGCCGGGATCGGCGTGAAATTCAGCAAGCCCGAGATTGACCTGGATCGCGTCCGCGAGTGGAAGAACGAAGTCGTCGGCAAGCTGACCGGCGGACTGGGCATGAAGGTTACGCAGAAGAAACTGACCCACGTGCGGGGACTGGCCCGGCTGAAGGACAGCCATACGCTCGAGGTCGCCGGTATCGACGGCAAGCAGGGTGAGATGAAGTTCGAGCAGGCCATCCTGGCCACCGGCTCGCGACCGTTCATCCTGCCGGGCGTTGCCTGCACCGACCGCATCCTGGATTCCACCGGCGCGCTCGAACTCGCCGACGTACCCGAGTCGCTGCTGGTGGTCGGCGGCGGATACATCGGCCTGGAATTGGGTTCGGTCTACGCCGCGCTGGGCTCGAAAGTCACCGTCGTCGAGATGACCAGAGAACTGTTGCCCGGCGCCGATCGCGACTTGGTATCAGTGCTCAAGCGGCGCCTGGACAAGAAATTCGACCGCATCCTGATGAACACGAAGGTCGCCGAGTTGAAAGACGAAGGCGATCACGTAGCGGTTTCGCTCGAAGACAAGAAGGGCGAGGTGACTCGGGAAAATTTTGCCAAGGTGCTGATTTCCATTGGCCGCAAGCCCAATACCGGGAATCTGGGCCTAGACAATACGGGGATCCAGGTCGACGAGAAGGGCTTCATCGTCGTGGACGGACAGCGCCGCACGGCCGAACCGCACATCTTCGCCATCGGAGACATCGCCGGAGAACCGATGTTGGCCCACAAGGCCTACGGCGAGGCCGACGTTGCCGCCGAGGCCGCCGCCGGCCGTCAGGCCCAGTACGATCCGCGCGCGATTCCCGCCGTTGTTTTCACGGACCCGGAGATTGCCTGGTGCGGCCTGACCGAGACCGAGGCGCGCGCGCGGAAGATCAAGGTCACCACTGCGAAACTGCCTTGGCGCGGCAACGGACGCACTCTGACGCTGGGCCGCGACGACGGAATCACGAAGATCATCACCGACCCCGAAACCGACCGCGTCCTGGGCTTGGCAGTGGCCGGCCCGGGTGCGGGCGAATTGATTGCCGAAGGAGTGCTGGCGATGGAAATGGCGGCGGTATCGGAGGATCTGCGCCGCACGATCCACCCGCATCCGACGCTGTCCGAGACGATCTACGAAGCGGCGCAGGGGTTGTTCAAGCCCTAGCTCCGGCAATGGAGGGGGGCGGCGAAATCCGCCCCGACTCCCTCCAGCGGGGAAATCGGAACACCGTCTCCCGAACCACCTGATCACGCGATTCCTCTCATTTTCAGACCATTTGACAGCAGCTGACGCTTCGGCTATTCTCAGATTGGTACCGGGCTTGGTGGGATCCGCCCGACCTCCTCGTTTTCGATATCCGCATGGGCCGTGTATCGGCCCTCCCCTGTTGCGGCTCTTTTCTTTTCTGGTTCACGAACGGAAGGGGCAGCTGTGTCTCCACGATCGAATCTTTCGCTGTGTTTGCGACTCGCCTTCGGGGCCTGCGTCCTGTTGGGCGTTGCCACCAGTGCCGCCTTTGCGGGCGAGGAACCCGCTCATCCGACCGGATTCGAGCCCGGAGCCTACCAGGGCGGGATTTCGATTCCTCGCGTCGAGTACCGGATCGAAGCCGGGTACGGATTGCTGGCCTTCTCGAACTCCGACATGAGCGACGACTACGGTGTGCTTCCCTCGGCTCGGATCGGGCTGACGACCAGCATCGGACGGAACAACGAGTTCCTGTTCGCGATCGGCTACGGAAAACGTTCGACCGAGCTCGAAACGGGCGACGCCACATTTCGCGGTTCCACCGGGATTGAACTCGAGACCATCCCCGTGATATTCGGAATTCGCACCAATCTGACGGGCCTGCAATTTTTTCGCATGAACGTAGGCGCCGCCGTCCAGATCAGCCGACTCCAGGAGACCGCCCCGTATTTCTCGACCTACCCCTACTTCGAAGGAGGAGTCTCCGAGGATGTCGGTTGGGGCCGTCAACTACTGCTCACCATGGGACCGGAGTGGCGGTGGAGCGACGGCCGGTTCGCGATGGGCGCCGAATTCGGCGCCAGTCTCGGCGGCGGCAACGTCGACAGCCAGTATGATCGGGACGTTTCGCTGGAGGGATTCAGTGGACGAATCTACGGTTCCTGGCGTATCGGCGTGCACGAGGAGAAGACCGGGGAGGTATTGCGATGATTACCCGGAAGCCTATTCGAAATCTGGGCCTGGCCCTGGCGGCTCTCCTGTTGGCATCGCTCGCTCCCGGGTCGGCCCGCGCCGATGGCGGATTTTTCTACCCTCCCTACTGGATCCTGTACGAGAACAGTCAGACCGCGATGATCCACCATGCCGAGGGCATCGAGGACCTGCGGATCCTGCCCGGCTTCCATGGCGATGCCCACGATTTTGCCTGGATCGTGCCGGTTCCGTCGGTCCCCACGCTGGCGACGGCCGATCTGGATCTTTTTCAACAGCTGGAAGACATGACACGCGCCCTGTATGTGCATCGCGACTCCAATTGGGGCTGCACGGAGGAGTCCTGGGACGTGGTCGCCGGCATCGATGATGGCGTGAGCATTCTGGATGAGGATCAAGTCGGGGTTTATCGAACGATGATCATCGCAGCGGACGATGGCGCGGCACTTTTCGACTCGCTGTCGACGTGGGGCTACCTGCATAGCGGGAATACTGATCGTGTCACCGAAGTGCTGCAGTCGTATGTCGATCGCCAATGGGTTTTCGTGACGATGAAAGTGGACGAGTCGGTACTCGAAGACGGCTATCCCTATCTGCCGGACTACTGGTATGGACAACTTCAACCCATCCACCTGAGATTCGCTTCGGAGGAACCGGTCTATCCGCTGCACATCTCGTCGCTGAGTGCTGCCCAGTCCTCGCAAGTGGGATTGTATGTCGTGGCGGACCACCGAATGGCTCTTGCCGGAGCCGAAACCTGGTACGCGAATCGGATCGATTCGTCGGAACGGACGGCGATCGGGCGCCGGTATCCGTCCGTCGGCGAGGTGCTCGAAACCGGTGATTTTGTGACCAAGCTGGTCCGCAACTACACGCCGTCGCAGATGGATGAAGATGTCGTGCTGGTGCGGGCGGACAACGATCTGGAGTATCGCCCTGTCAACTACGGAGGAATTCCATTGTTCTCCGGGCTGTTGATCCTGTCGGTCGCCGGCTGGCTGGCCTGGAAGGCCATCCGGTTGCGCCGCAAACGGGAGGCGTGATACGCCGGGGGACGTAGCCCTCGCGCTTTAGGCGAGGTAAGGTCCTCCTCTCAGTGGGGTACATTCGACCGAAAACGGCGGCCCCTCCAGGCCGCCGTCTTCGGGAGCTCCTGTATTTTCCACTCAGAATCGCTGCCCCACCGACAACGTTCCCGTTGCCCCGGGCATCGCAACGCCCGGAATTTCCTCGTAGTCGCGATCGGTCAGATTCGTTCCCGCCGCCGAAGCAAAGAGACCGTGCGGCCCCTCCCAGTCCAACCTGCCGTCCAGCACGAAAGCCACTCGGTACCCGCCGTGACTGCCCGCGCCGTCGGAGCGCTCGAGATATCGACCGGTCACCGTCGCGGCCAGGTTCCAGGGCAGCACCCAGGTGCCGCGACCGGTCAGCACCTGACGCGGCGACTGCAGCGAATAGCGGGCAACATAGCCGGCGGGCAATTCGGAGTCCTTTTCCAGCCAGGCCCAACTGACCTGCAATCGATGCCCCCGCGAATGATGCCAGGTCGCGCCCGTCTCGACACCACGCACGGTCGCCTCGGCAATGTTCAGTACCCGGAAAGTCGTCTCGCCCGGAGCGAGCGCCCAGTCGATGACGTCTTCCTCGTAGCGCTCGAAATAGGCCGTCTGCAGGAGCCACGAATCGCGCCGCCAGTCCAGGCCCAGATCCCATGCCCAACCCTGTTCCGGCCGCAGATTCGAGTCCCCCAGGTTGGCCGGGCTGGTGTAGTTCAGCTCGGTCCAGGTCGGGATTCGAAAAACGGAACCCGTGCTGGACCGTACCGTCAGGTTCTCGTTCAGATCGTAGGCCAGCGCACCGGTACCCGAGGTACGAGGCGAGTACTCCGGCCTCGCGTCCAGGCGTGCGCCCAGTTGCCAGCGCAACCGCCCCGTATGACGATCGACTTCGGTCGAGAACGAGATCCGGCGCCGCAGATGGCGACCCATCGCCGGCCCTTCGACTCCACTGCGAATCCCCTGACTGTCCAGGTCGTCGTAAACGCCCTCCAGGCCGAAAGCCAACGTGTGGTTGCGGTTCATCACGCCGATCCCGCGCAGCTCCATTCCGATGCGGCGCCCGACGTGGTCATTGGTATATGCCGACGGATTGTCCTCGAAGAGTACGAACAGATCGGTATGGCGGCGGAAGTAGGCGCGGGGCTCCAGCGTCCAGCGATCACTGACTCGCCGATTGATACGGACCGAGCCGAAGAGCGTCTCGGTTCGCTCACGCGAGGGATACGGTGCGTAAAAATCCAGGGCACCGAACTTGCGTTTGGACCAACCGATGAAGAACGCCGTTTCACCCGCATCCCCCTGGTGGTCCAGACGGCCGGTCAGGGACCACAGATCCGACTCGTTGTTCAGGGCCGGTCCCTCCGTTGATTCCAGATCCTGTCCGTCTGCGTGAAATCGGTCGAAGGACAGGCGCAGCCCGGTGCGACCCTGGCGACTGACATCGATCAGGTCCCCCCGAACCTGCCGGATGCCCAGACCTCCACCGGTGACGGCGACTTCGCCCCCATCGCGTGCTCCGGCTCGTTTGCCGACGATGTTCACCACGCCGCCGAACGAACCGGAGCCGTACAGCGCAGAGCCCTGGCCCTTGAGCACCTCGACCCGCTCGATATCGTGCCGACTCAATGGCAGATCCAGGGCGTGGTGCCCGGTCTGCGCATCCGAAACGTCGAAACCGTCCAGCAGGACCTGCACCTGCTCGAAAGTCGAACCGCGGATCGTAAGATCGGATTGCACCCCGTACTGTTGCCGCTGACCGGTGACCACACCCGGTACCGCCTGCAACAGCTCGGCCGCCGACCGTCCCGGCAGCCGCTCCAGTTCCGGCCCACCCAGGATCTCGATCTGCCGTACGATCAGCGGCAACGCCGCCGGGACGCGGGAGCCGACCACCTCCAGGGGCGGCGCCAACCACAGCGTATCGCCACCGTCGACGACGAAGGAAGGCACGACCAGGGAATCGACAGCTACGGAATTCTCGGCCCGAACGGACCCGGAAACCGAAACCAGGGCGGTCACAATGGCCGCCCCGGAAATCAGTCGTTTCAATACAGACATGGGCGAATTTCACTCCGGAAACCGCGCACTTGTCGGACTACGCGGACTTGGGCTTCGGTTTGGCGTTCCACAAGCGCAAAGTAAGCACGAAGCCAATCACGGCCAAGGGAATCATGGCGATGGGCCAGGCTAGCCAGTTGGCCGGGTCGGTCGCCTCTCCAATGATCTTGCCCGCCGCGTCCAGCTCGACTTTGGGCAGAATGATCGCATAGGTCAGCGACATCACGCCGGTGCCCAGGTAGACGAAGCCATCGATGATTCCAACGGCGATTCCGGCATTCTTGGCTCCACCGAAGTCCATGCTCGCCGTACCCGAGAGCATGCCGTGCACACCGATGACGGCCATCGACATGAAGACCACCAGCCAGCCCACGATCGGCGTGGTGTAGGTGAAGGTCAGCGTGACGGCTCCGACGAGCATGAGGCCATACAGCACACCGGCGACCGGACCGCGCCGCGACTGGAAGAGGTGATCGCTGATCGTACCTGCCAGCATGCCGCCCATCACGCCGGCGAAAAAGAGCATCAGGCCCCAGTTCTCATTCACGAAGCTGCTCTTCAATCCCAGAACACCGTCGGTCTGCTTGGCGAAGCTGCCATACCACTGCATGATGGCCTGGCGCAGGAAGCCGCTGCAGAACTCCACACCCGCGATCGTCACGATAATGGGGTTGGTCAGCATTTTCCGGAAAACCTTCGCCGCGCCCAGACGAGGGCCGTCGTCACCGCTGGTCGCATCGCCGGTGTTGAATTCTCCCAGACCCGCCTCGACCGGACTGTTGCGGACCACGAAAAAGTCCATCACCCAGAAAAGCCCCAGACCGATGGCCGGTACCAGGAAGACCCAGATCAGACCCAGGCTGCTCAGGATGGAGTAGCCGACATCGAAGGCCAGGTAGATCCCCAGCGAAATCAGGATCCCGAATATGGCGCCGAAGACTCCGCGCTCGCGCACATGGAACCAGGGCGCGTTGACTTTGACGATGGCCACGGCGCCGAAGCTCTGGAAGTACATGTTCAGGGCATACAAAACCGAAAACACGACGATGAAATGAGTCGCCAGGAAGCCGTACATCGGGCCGTGTTTGATCAGCGTCAGCGAGGCCAGCCCCATCAGCAGATTCATCATCATCGCGCCGCCGGCACCGAGCAGAATCGAGAAGCGACCGCCCATCCGGTCGGTAAGCGGCCCGTTGATCAGAAACGATACGCCGTAAATGATCGTACCGACCATGAAGATGATTCCGAAACCGACGTTGCCCATCAGCGGCGAACCATCCGGGGCCGGAATCTCTTCGAAGGCGTACTGGCTGACCTTCAGGTTGTAGCGCCCCATGTAGAGCAGCGCGTAGGTCAGGCCCAGGGGCAGCCAGTTCATGATGCGGCGACGCATGTAGGTCTTGTCGTGCCCCACGTCCACCTTCGGCAACAATCTGAAAACGATGGTCACGAAGGCCAGCAGCAGCAGGACGG
Organism: Candidatus Krumholzibacteriia bacterium; assembly: GCA_024762975.1. Taxonomy (GTDB): domain Bacteria; phylum Krumholzibacteriota; class Krumholzibacteriia; order LZORAL124-64-63; family LZORAL124-64-63; genus JANTGJ01. The sequence goes on along the minus strand of JANTGJ010000003.1, from coordinate 17,936 downwards.
GGTAGTTATCGACGATCCAGTTCAGCATGGACGGTACTCCCGCGGATTCAACGGAACCGCCGATGAGGACCGGCGGCAAATGCACGATTGATCGTGAAAGATACCGCGATCGGGTGCCGGGTTCCAGTCGCGATTGGGGAAGAATCTGGTATCCGGACCGGAAGATCCGTCCCGGATCAACGATCACTCCCCGGTCCGTTGCTGTCGACTACTCCTGCCTGCGAATCACCACCAGCGTAATATCATCCGACTGCGGCACCCCCGCGGTATGTTCCCGCACCGCATCGAGGATCGCCTCCTTGATGCCGACCGCGGGCAGGTGCGCATTGCGCCGGACGACTTCCGCCAACGGGTCCTCGCCAAACATGGCCTCGGGATCGTCTTCCTCGGCCGACGGTCCCACCGCCTCGGTGATTCCATCGGTATACAGGACGATCACCTCACCCGGTTCCAGCGAAGTCACTTCCTGCTGGTAGCTCTGCCCCGACAGCATTCCCAGCAGCAGTCCTCCGGTGCCCAACAGCTCCATCTCGCCGGAATTGCGCAGCACCAGGGGCGGATTGTGGCCGGCGTTGGTGCTGGTGAACGTGCCGGCGTTCAGATCGAGCACCCCGTAGAAAAAGGTGGCGAACATGTGCGGATCGGTCGAGGCGACCATCAGGTCATTGACGCGACCGACGGTCTCACTCACGCTACTTGGATGCAGTACCTGGCCATGCAGGCTGGCTTGCAGCCCGGACATCAGCAAGGCGGCCGGCATCCCTTTGCCCGAAACGTCGCCGATCGCTACGCCGAGGCATTCATCCGCCTGCAGGATGAAGTCGAAATAGTCGCCTCCGATCTCGCGGCTGGGAATACTGGCGCCGGTGACCTCGAAGCCGACCACGCTCGGCTCCTCGGCGGGCAGCAGTCGCTTCTGGATGGCCCGGGCATTGACCAGCTCACGAGTCAGGGCCTGACGGGCCAAGGCATCCTCGCGGCCCCTCTTCACCGCGCGGGTCATCTCGTTGAAGGAGTCGGCCAGGTCACCGAATTCATCCTCGTTCGGCAGGTCGATCACCGTATCGAGGTCCCCCGCCCCCAGCGCTCGTGTTCCGCGTTGCAACCGGCGTACGGCGGCGATGATCCCCTCGGTGATGCGGATCCCGAAGAAGAGCGCGAAGATCTCGAGGATCAGGAACAGGCCTGCGACGATTCCCAACACCACCACGACGATCCTGTTCACGACATTCTCGCCCTGGGCGAAGTCGGTCTTCAGGTCCTGCCAGCCTGCCCGGACCTGCAGAAAGATTTCCCCGTTGTGCAGTTCCCGATTCTGCACCGTGGACAGGGGCCAGGTCGTGCCGCCAAAGTGGATGTACTCGCTCCAGTAGTACTCTTCCTGACTGACGTCCCGGTAGACGATCCTGCGGCCCGGAAACCGTTCAATCTCCCCGGTCGTGGCCGGCGAACTCCCCGTGGCACGTTCCGTTTGCTCTACCTTGATCGAGGCCAGGCGCAAGCCGGCGCCCAGCAGCCGCGACAGGCGCTCCAGCGGTCCAGTGCCCAGGCACCATGCCCGGGTCATGACGCTGTCCGTTCCCACACCCCGCCAGTCCATCAACCAGATATTGCCATCCATCGCAAACCAGCCGGTCGTATCGAGGCTCGCGGCTACCGTATTCCCCTCGCTGGCCGGAATCTGCACGAGTGTGTATTCCATGGCATCGGCCAGCTCGGTCACCCACGGTGGAGCCGGGATGCGTTCGGCGCGATCCGACATCGTGACCCTTTCGGGCCAGGCGAACGTCGTATCAAAGGGGGCGCCGGATAGATCGACACCAGCCGCTGCGGCCGACCGCCAGTCTTCGAGCACGTTCGTGGCGCGCGTGGCGCGAGCTCCACCCAGCCCGAGGTAGAGCACCAACACCGCCAGAATGCCGACCAGGACCAGCGGTACCAGGCCGATCAGCAGGGCACTGACCGCCAGTTTCGGGCGCAGGCGCAGGAAGTGCAGCCGCATTCGGACCGCAAGATGAAACAGCGACCACAACCAGAAGGTCAGCAACGAGCCGACGGACCAGCCGCCGAGCCGGCGCAATGCGGCAAGCAGTTCATTCTCCGGCTCGGACAGATCCCAGAAGCGCGCGGCCAGGATCAGCAGTACCACCGCGATGAGGCCCAGTCCGAATCCGAGCGCACGCAGGCGGGCCGGGATATGCCGCCAGGGCCGGTACGTGCGAAGAGTCAGCACAAAAACCGTCAGCGTGATCGAGGCGGGCAGGCCTCCATTGCCCAGCAGCGCCGCGAGCAGGCTTGAGCAGGCCAGCAGAACCAGCCAGAGCCAACGGCCCCAGGTATCGATGATCAGGAAACGAGCGGCAGCCAGCCAGGCGGCGGTCAACAGCACGGCGGATACACCGAGCCGGAGCGACGGGCCGATGAATCCGCTACCCGGCGGCCAGGCCCCGACCCCCGCGGCCAGCGCCACCGCCGCGACCGACGCGAGGATCAGATTCCAGGCGAGCCTGCCGCTCGGCGAGGGAATCTCGTTCATCGAATACCATGCTCTTTCTTGTAGATCGGCCAGTTCTCCTTCAGTGCCACGAAGGACTCGAAATCACCGCCGGTCAGGAATGGATTGTGGGCCCGTTCGAAACCGATCGTCGAGTGCGGCATCACACCCTCGCCGCCATAGTAGTCGTGCCCCGGAAAAACTTCCGTATCCTCCGGAAGTCGCATCAGACGTTGCAGGGAATCCCATTGCGCACGGGCGCTCGAACCCGGGAAATAGCTGCCGGTACCGCCCACCTTGCCGCAAAAAAGGAGATCACCGGTCACCAGACGGCCCTCGAACAGGTAACAGCAGTGTCCCGGCGAATGGCCGGGCGTGTGCAGTGCTTGCACCCGTCGCGCGCCAAGCGCGATCTCCTGTCCATCGTCCACCGCGACCGCACCGGGAACACGATCCTCGGCGCCGGCCGAAACACTTGCCCCGGTCAATTCGACCAGACGCCGAACTCCCCCGGTGTGATCCGAGTGGCCGTGCGTGACCAGAATGTGCCGGATCAGCAACGCGTTCTCGTTGGCGATGTCCAGCAGGCGCTCGGGTTCAAAACCCGGATCGATGACGGCAGCCTCACCGCTGTCGCCGTCGCCCAGCAGGTAACAGAAGTTCCGGTCGCCGCCCAGATGCAATTGAATGAAACGGACCCCTCCCCGCGAGTGGTCCAAAACTTCGGGAGTGGCCAAGGTCTTGTCCTCCTGCAGTTGATTCTCTACCACACTCGTCCATGACATGAGTAGCAGGACGGCTCGCCGTCGTCGCCCCCCCGCAGATCCTGACCGTGACAGGAGACACAATTCGTCGTCGGGTTCGATTTTCCCGGCATGTGAGCCACACCACCTTCCAAATCGGTGTGGCTGGCCGGAAGTTCATTGCTGTCGCCCGCCGGATCGGCGGGCAGCGTGTCGGTTGTGCCGCAACCCGTCAGCAACAGGCCCGCCACCAGCGCCCAGGGCGCGAATCGGCCGAAAATTCCCCTCATCCCGTGAAACTCCTCGTTGCTCTTGCCGGGCGGAAAGTCCGCCGTGGAATCATCCCGTCCCAAGTTACCGCAGCAGGGGCGGCTTGTCGCCCCCGAAGCTCGTCAGCGCTGTCTTGCTTCCCATCGCCGGGGCGGCTATTCTGTGCGACCGACAGGCGCTTTGCGCGCGCCGACGATATAGGCACGAACCGAGGATAGTTTTCGATGAGCGAGTCCATCTGGCCCGTCTATTCCGAGTTGAAGGTCTTGCTGCCCGAGGTAATCGGCCGCTGGCACGAGGCCGAGGCACGGATCCGCGATTGGAGCGGAGCCGAAGCGGAAATTCCGATGACCCGCCCCGGCGGATGGCTGCGCACGGCCGAAAAACTGCAACTGATCAACACCTTCCAATGGCACGAGGAAGACAAGAGCCGGGCCCATGGCGCGGGCGACGAAGTGCTGGCCTCGGTCAAGCGTATCATCGACGATTCCAATCGCCGCCGCGTACAAACCGTCGACCGCCTGGACGACATCATTTTCACGCAACTCAATGCAGCCGGTGTCGTGGCCGATGGCGCCCCCTTGAACAGCGAGTCGCCCGGCAGCATCATCGACCGGCTGACGGTTCTGGCATTGAAGATCTACCATATCGAGGAAGCCAGAGCCGGAATGGCGCCGGGACCCGACCGGGACTCGATGGACGGAAAGCTCGAGACATTGACCGAACAGAGCCGCGACCTGGGCAAGTGCCTGGACGTGCTGATGAACGGGATTCGAGCCGGCCGCATCGGATTGAAACTGTACCGTCAGGTGAAAGTGTACGTCGAACCGGGCACCGGAAAATTGAAAGAGGGGCTGGAGTAGGAGTTCCTGTCCACGACCGAAGGTTTCGTCCGCCCCATGCCAACCAGAAGGATGCCGGCCATGACTGATCCCGTCGCCATCGATGTCCGCAGTGAGATCGGCCGCCTGCAGGGCGTGGTTCTGCACCGCCCCGGTCCCGAAGTGCAAGCCATGACGCCGGCCTCCGCCGAGCGCGCGCTATACAGTGATATCCTGAATCTGGCCGTGGCCGAGCGGGAGTACGACCAGTTGCAGGGCGTGCTGCAGAAGTGGACGCGCACCTTCCAGCTGCGGGACCTGCTGACGGACGTCCTGACGATCGACGAGGCGAAAATACGCCTGGTGCAACGCATCTGCCAGCGGGAGGGTGTGGACGAATTGGCCGAAAGCATCTCCGGCCAGGAGCCTGCCGAACTGGCCGGCACACTGATCGAGGGCCTGCCCCTGGTGCGCGACAATCTGACCCGGTTCCTGAGCAAGGATCGTTTCTCCCTGCCCCCGTTGCACAATTTCTTCTTCATGCGTGATGCTGCCGCGGCGGTCAATGGCCGCGTGCTGATCGGACGCATGGCCAGTGCCATCCGTGAGCGCGAAGCCCTGATCATGGAAGAGATCTTCCACTCCCATCCGCAATTGCAGACCGAAACGGTGAACCCGGTGCGCCTCGGTTATGACGGTCCGGAGGTGACGATCGAAGGCGGAGATGTGCTGGTGGCACGCGAGGATGTATTGCTCATCGGGCAGGGCGGCCGCACGTCGACCCAGGCGGTGGACTTCGTTCTCGATCAGCTGAAGGCATTGCCCGGCCCCCGGCACGTCATCGTCCAGGAGCTGCCCTTCGAACCGGAGTCGTTCATCCACCTGGACATGGTATTCACGCTGCTGGACCAGGGCTCCTGCATGGTCTATTCGCCACTGATCATCGAGCACAACCACTTCGAGACCGTGCACATCGAGATCGACGGCGGCCGCGTCCGCCGGATCCGCGAGGTCGAGAACCTGATGGTCGGGTTGCGCGACCTGGGACTGGATTACGAGCCCGTGCCCTGTGGCGGCAAAGATCGCTGGGTCCAGGAGCGCGAACAGTGGCACTCGGGTACAAATTTTTTCGCGCTGGCGCCGGGGAAGGTACTGGGCTACGAGCGGAACCAGTACACGCTCGAAGAATTGTCGCGTCGCGGTTTCGAGATCATCCCTGCCGACGAGGTCATCGCCGGCCGGGCCGATCTGGAACAGGTCAATCGCTGTGTCGTGACCATTGCCGGCTCGGAACTGGCGCGCGGCGGCGGCGGTTGCCGCTGCATGACCTTGCCGATTCGGCGCGATCCCATCCCCTCCTGACCGGTTTTCTGCGGCTCCGATTTTCTTGTCAAAATTCCGCTTTTCGCTTTTCTTTCGCCCCCGGTTTGCGTATCCTGTCTGTTCCCCAGGCAAACAACCATCCTGATCGATACCCTGCTCAAGGAGAAAATCATGAACTGGAGCCAACTCTTGTACGCGGAAATGACCGAAACCTATGCGGTCACCGACAAGATCATGGGAATGTTGGAAGACAAGGACCTCGAGTGGAAGCCAACCACCGGTGAGAACTGGATGACCGTCGGCCAGTTGCTGATGCACCTGACGAACTCTTGCGGAATGTGTTGCCGTGGCTTCGTGACCGGAGACTGGGGAATGCCCGAGATGCCCGATGATGCCTGCGAGCAGGACAGCTACGAAGCCATGCTGCCCAAGGCCGAACAGATGCCCACCATCGGCAGCGTCGCCGAGGCGCGCAACTTGCTGGCCGCAGACCGGAAGGTGGCTTTCGAGATGCTCGAGGCAGCTGGCGAGGAAAAGTTGGGTAATGAAAAGATCGCGGCTCCGTGGGATCCCGAGAACGAACGCACCCTGGGCCATCACCTGCTGCACATGAACTACCACCTGGCGATCCACAAGGCGCAGCTCTTCTACTACCTGAAGCTGATGGGCCGCAAGGTCGATACGATGACGCTTTGGGGCATCTGAGTCAGCCGTTCGCACCCCCAATAAAAAAGGCGCCCCGGACCTCTCGGTCGGGGCGCCGTACTGACGGCGGCAAGTGCTGTCGGAATTCGACTAGTACATCGCCTTGACCGCTCCCCAGGACATCCGTTCGGTGCCGACGATCGGCGTGGCGGGTTCCACCTTGCCGTCCCAGACTTCGTCATAGCCGGGCTCGAGCAGTCCGGATCCGGAATTCGTCGCCGTGAAGAAACCCCATCCGTCCTGGTCTCCCGGCGCGATCTCATCCAGGCGCGCCCCCCCCGTCCAGTCAACGGTACCGATACCGCTGCCGCCGGTAGCCGAAGGCACCAGGTCTGAATAGTGGAACAGCTCGAGGCTGCTGACGACACCCGAAAGCACGGCTGTGCCATCGGAGAACGTCCCGGTCGCCGCGTAATCGGCGGTCGAGGAGGCGTCGCGATAGATTGTGATCGTACCCCCCGCATAGGTTTCCGGGTAGTCGTCGGTGACCAGCACGAGGTCCTCCACCACGATCGTGTATTCGTAGTTGGCGAAGTCCAGCGGGAGCGGGGTTGCCACGGCGGCACCGCCGTCCCGGATCACGCCGAACATGCTCAGGGATCCACCTTCGGCGGCCGGCAGATTCGCCATGCCGAAGAAGTCGAACAGCTGCTGCGCGGCAGCCAGCCCGGGGAGTGTACCGGCCAACAGGATGACCACCAGGATCGTTGACATTCTCTTCATTCCGAGTCCTCCAGATCTGTGAACGATTGAATCCCTAGTTGCTATACAAGGCCTTTACCGAGCCCCAGGCTGCGGAATCGGTGGAAACGGCTTCATCGATCTCGAGAACACCGTCGACCTGCATGGAATAGCCTTCGATCAATTGTGCGCCCGTACCACTGGTGAAGGTTCCCCCCCACGAATAGACACAATTGCTGCAACTGCCGGCAATCATCGAACCACCGGTGCCGTTCAGGCTTCCTGAGAAATGACCGGATCCATCGCTGTTGCGGAACATCACCAGATCCACCAATTCGCCGGAGAAGAAAAGGTCTCCGTTGACGAACGTGCTGGGCGCCGTTGCGTTGGGCGGGTTGATTCCCCAGTCCGAATCCTGCAGGGGATCCTGGTAGATCTCCATCGTGCCGGTGGAATAGCTGATCATCGTCGTGCCGCCGCCCACATCAACCGAACCCAGAACCACCAGGTTGGTCGTGTACAGCGTCAATTCCTCCACGCTCAGATCCACGCCGAAGATCGGATCCACGAGATCCGAAATGCCCAAAAAGTGAAACTCGTCGCCGGCGGACTGTCCGGTCTCCCATCCGTAACCGAGATAGTCGATCACGCGGATCTGGGCCGCGGCCGGCAGTGCCAGGATCACGGTAGACGCGAAAACCACAAGAAGTGTGGTGCGCAATTCCTTCATGACGTTGTCCTTCCAAGTGTGACACGCTGTGAGACGCCGGGTACAAGCCGACGCCACCTTGCCACTTTCAACCCCTGCGATCGAAAGCCTTCTATTCTCAAGATACCTAGGATCAATTGTGTACCCTGATGGTGAACTATTAACAGGAACTGTACTCGATTAGCCAACAATATGTCAACATGTTTTCCGGCTTTTTTCGATATTTCTTGTCCGGGAACACCTTCGAAATGATGAATTGTTCGTTCCGGATTGAGTATCATTCTCCCCTCGCATTCGAGCCGGAGGATCGTCGTTCAACGCCATCCCGGGAATCCCCTTGCACGGAGCCGGGACTCCGAATACCGTCCACCGTTCCCGTGAATCCCTTGTTCATCTCGCGTCAGGAGAGACAGAAATTGGCAAAGATCCGAACCCGCAGCCAAGCCAGGAACGTGATCGACGGCGCCTCGATGGAGGCGGCTGCCGATCTGGGAGTTCTTTTCGGCTGTCACAGCGGAGTGTGCGGCAAGTGCGCCACGAACGTGCTCAGCGGCCTGAATCATTTGACGGCGCCCACGGACGAAGAGCGCGCCAGGGATCTCGAACCCGGTCGACGCCTGATGTGCCAGTGCCGCATCCTGAAGGGAACGGTCAAGCTGGACCTGGACTGATCATTTCAACAAATCCAGCGCCCTCCGCAGATCCGCTTCCGTGGTGACCTTCCAGTTGCCCTGCTCGCCATCGACCACCGCCGGGGAGTGACCGCGGCTGGCCAGCAGACCTCCGTCGTCCGTGAAGTCCATTCCACCGGCGGCAGCGATCGAATGCGCGGCCTGCAGGATATCCCACCGGAAGACCTGGGGCGTTTGTACCGCGTACAGGAGTTCACGCTTCAGGTAGATTGCCGGCGGCAGTGCCCCTGCGGCCTCGTCCGCCTCCGCAACGCGGACGATCGTGTCGGGCACCTTGATTCCGGGCACCGCTCCGCCCGCCGCCAGCGCCGCATTCGCCACCCGGGCCAGCAGTCCGAACGATGCGAATGGCCGGGCCGCATCGTGAATGGCGACCAGCTCAGCGGCCGCCGGAGCCGGTCCCGAGGCACCTCCATCATAACCGGTCCCCAGAACCTGCAATGCATTCCAGGTCGAGGCCGTCCGCGTCACTCCCGCGTCGGCGGTTTGCCACGGAACCGTCGAATCCGGCGGAAGGAGATCCTTCAGTCCCTGAACCGCGTTTTCACACCAGGCATCGGCCACGGTCATCGTCACGCCGGCCAGATGGAATCCACTCGATTCCGGCAGACGCAGAAACTCCCTCAGGGAGACGGCGAAAAGAGGGCCGACGCGGGTTGTGCTGAACTGCTTCGGCGGAGCGCCCCGGCCTCCCGAAGCGCGGCTGCCGGTCCCGCCGGCCAACAGGATCAGGTGCAACTGGTTCGGTTTCGACATCTACGCTTCCTCCCTCGCCCGATGCGCAACCGGTTCGAGCGCCCGGGTCACAGCCTCTTCCACGCGGGTCACCGGAATCATTTTCATGCCCTTGTGCTTGCTCCGGGCCGCGCCCGCGGCCAGCACCGCGCGCGAGAATCCATGGCGAGCGGCCTCGCGCAGGCGCGCCTCCAGATCGGCGACTTGCCGGACCTCCCCGGTCAGGCCTACTTCCCCGAGCACCAGGGTTTCGATCGGTACCGGACGTTCCCGCAATGACGAGGCCAGCGCCGTCATGATCGCCAGATCCGCCCCCGGGTCATCAATGCGTCCGCCCCCGGCAACCTTGACGAAGAGGTCGCATCCCCCCATGTCCAGATTGGCGCGTTTTTCCAGGATTGCCGCCAGCAGGGCCACTCGCTTCGCGTCGACGCCCTGAACGACCCGTTGCGGAGTCCCGTAGCGTGAAACCGACACCAATGCCTGCACCTCGACCAGGAAGGTCCGCGATCCGTTCTTCACCGCACAGACAGCGGATCCAGGCTCGGCGCCGCGGCGGCCGCTCAGGAACAGCACGCCGGCCTGATCCACCGGAAACAGTCCGTCCGCGCGCATCTCCAGAACGGCCAGTTCGCCCGTGGTGCCGAAGCGGTTCTTCACCGCGCGCACCATGCGGATGGCCTCGCCGCCCGAACCCTCGAAATACAGTACGGTGTCGACCATGTGCTCCAGCAGTTTCGGCCCGGCCAGGTCTCCGGACTTGGTCACATGGCCGACCAGAAAGACGGGGCAGCCGCTGCGCCGGGCAAAATCGGCCAACACTCCTCCGCAGTAACGGATCTGTGTCGGGCTGCCCGGGTAGGAGTCGACCTGTTCGCTGTGCAGGGTCTGCACCGAGTCGGCGATCAGTACGACCGGGCCGTCATCCTCGGCGATCGCCCGGTCGAGCGCATCGACCAGACTCTCGAGGTGCACCTCCGGCAGGATGTCGAATCCCGGTTCGCTGTGCGGGTCGAATCCGAGCCGCTCGGCACGCATACGGATCTGGGACGGCGACTCCTCCCCCGCAACGTAGATCACACGAGTTCCCTGGCGCATCCACCACAGGGCCAGGCCGGTCAGCAGAGTGGACTTGCCCACGCCCGGCTCACCGCCCAGCAGGACGACCGAACCCTCGACCAGGCCGCCGCCCAGCACACGGGCGATCTCGGCCGGTTCCACCGGCAAACGGCGGGTGTCTGCCGACGAGATCTCGCGCAGCGGCGTCGGTTGGAAGCGCCCGTCCGGCCCGACCGCGGCAGCCAGGCCGGCCGGCGCACCGGCTCCCGGCCCCGGAAGGCCGAAGCCCACCGAGCCCTGTTTCGACGAGAAACCCTGCGCGCCTTTCTTGCCCTTCGTGTCGGCGACCTTCACCTCGGCGAAGGTGTTCCATTCGCGGCAGCCGGGACATTGCCCCGCCCAGCGAAGTTCCTCGTGGCCGCAGTTCTTGCAGTAGAATCGTGTATGGGAACGAGCCATGAGATCCTCTCGAACAAGGGAAGGTGCCAGCGGGTAGGTCCGAGGCGAAATCGGACGTCGCAATTGCAAGGCCAAGATAGCACATCCCCCGCGCGATTTCTTCCCGCAACAGTGGACTCGTGCAGCCGTTGTTCTATCATACCCATGTATTGGGAACCCGATCGGATCCTCCAACCGCGAATCAGGAGAGTGCCATGCGCTGTCACGAAGTGGACTACGAGATCATTGGCGACGACATGCAACTGGTGGAAGTCGAGCTCGATCCGGGCGAGACGGTGATCGCCGAAGCCGGCGCCCTGAATTACATGGACCAGGGCATCCAGTTCGAAGCCCGCATGGGCGACGGATCGACCGCCAACGAAGGACTGATGGACAAGCTTTTCTCCGTGGGCAAGCGCGTCCTGACCGGCGAATCGATCTTCATGACCCATTTCACGAACCAGGGCCAGGGCAAGCAGAAGGTCGCCTTTGCTGCTCCCTACCCCGGTCAGATCGTCCCCTTGGAGATGCAGGAACTCGGCAACAGCTTCGTCTGCCAGAAGGATGCCTTCCTGGCGGCCGCGCTGGGCACCAAGGTATCGATTGCGCTGCAGCGCAAGCTCGGCGCCGGATTTTTCGGTGGCGAGGGTTTCATCCTGCAGAAACTCGAGGGGGACGGCCGCGCCTTCGTGCACGCCGGTGGAACCGTGGTCAAGAAAGTGCTCCATGGCGAGACCCTGCGCGTGGATACCGGTTGCCTGGTGGGATTCACCGAGGGCATCGAGTACGACATTCGGCGCGCCGGCAATCTGAAGAGCATGATCTTCGGCGGAGAGGGCATGTTCCTGGCCACCCTGCGCGGCCGCGGCACGGTCTATCTGCAGAGCCTGCCGTTCTCACGCATGGCCGACCGCATCATCGCCCACGCACCCAGCCATGGCGGCAAGAGCCGGGGAGAGGGCTCGGTACTCGGCGGCCTGGGCCGCCTGCTCGATGGTGACGGCTAGCGATTGATCAGCGGACGAGCATCACTTTGCCCGTCAGCGCCTGATCCACGGCCTGGAGTCGGTAGAGGTACACACCGCTGCCGACCTCCAGGCCGCTCTCGTTCCGGCCGTCCCACATCACGTCCTGCTGGCCAACCTCGAGGTTTTCGTCCAGCAGCGAACGAACCCGGCGGCCCCTCATATCGTAGATCTCCAGGAGCGCCCTGCCGGCGGCCCCGATCCGGAAGCGGATATTCGTACGCGGATTGAACGGGTTCGGCGCCGCGCCCAGCAAGGCAGTCGGCTCGGGCAGATCCTGATTGCACAGGCACTCCACATCCGAGGAACGCGTCACGGCAAAGGTGTGGAAGGGTTCGGCGTCGATCGGATCGGGATTCCGCTTGGCCACGCCATTGACGCTGACCGCTTCGATGAGGTAGTCGACAATGGTCGTATAGGGCTGGCCCGGAATGTCAGCCGAGTACAGATTCGAGCCCAGCGGCGTCATCGCCAGCTGCTGCCACGGACCGTCGTTCGTGCGGTAGGTGACCCAGGCATCCTGCACCGCCTCGACGTCCGTGATCATGGCGAGAATCGTGTACGGGCCTTCGGTGTCGGTGGTCGTTTCCGCCAGCGGCGCGTGTACGAAGTGCGGACCGAAGTACATCACCGCGTCCATTGCATTGACGATACCCCAGCCCAGATCGTTATCCGGTGAATCGGCCTGGCCGGCGGTCATCATCAGGGCCTCGCGCAACTGCATGGGTGTCAACTCGGGGGTACGCTCCAGCACCAGGGCGGCTACGCCCGCTACCACCGGGCAGGCGAGTGAGGTACCCGAAGCGTTGATGTAGTTCGTATCGTCCGACGGATCGGCGGCCCGGTTCTGGTAGCCGAGCGCCGCGACCTCGGGCTTGATCCGGCCATCGGCCGTCGGGCCGGGCGAAGAGAAGTAGGTCACCGTCGAATCGGCGTAGACGGCACCCACACTCAGTACGCTGTCCGCATCGGCCGGAGCGATAATCGCACCCCATCCGCTGCCCCGTTCGTTTCCCGCTGCAGTGACCAGGAGCAACCCGCGGCCGGCCGCCAGATCGGCTGCGATCGTGGTCACCGCGGTCTCGCCGTCCAGGTCGTCGAAGGTGTACCAGTCGTAGTAGCCCAGGGAGGCCGAAACCAGATCGGCTCCCTGCGCCTCGAGCCATTCCAGCCCGGCGACCCAGTAGTCCTCTTCCAGTGCGTACTCGTCGGCCACATCCTCGGTCTTGGCCAGCAGCACCGAGGCACCATAGGCCGGTGCGATCATCTGACCGGGAGCATAACCGGCCACGTTCGACAGGGTCACGGTACCATGGGAGATCGCATTGTCCGGATCGCCCGCTTCCAGATCCACTACGGGATCGTCATTCACAAAATCATAGGTGCCCAGCACCGGTACATCGACCAGACTCTCGTGCCCCGTGTGGAAGCCGGTATCGAGCATGCCCACGACAACGCCCTGACCGGTGTAGCCCATTTCGTGCACGGGAGGCACATTGGCCTGCTCCATTCCAGCCTGGGATTCGCCATAGTCCAGAATCCAGGCGGTGGATTTCTCCCCGGGGACGGGATGAGGCGCGGTGTCCACAACGGGCGTGGGAATCGCGGCCCGCACGACTCGAACGACGCGGTCCACCCGCCGGACGAAATCCAGCCGGGTGATCTGATCAATACGGCCCGCGGGGACCTCGAAACTGGCCGCATTCAGCCAGCGGCTGGTCCGGCGCAGCGTTGCGCCCGTGGCCACGATCTGCTGCAGGTATTCGTTCGAGACCGGCAGGTCGCGCGCATCGACCAACGGCATACCCGAAGGAAACACCTTGGCCCGGCGCTTCAGCGTGCGTGCCGGCAGTTCTTCGGTAGCGAGTGCCAAGGCCTGCTCCAGCGCCGTTTCGTCCAGATCACGATCGCGGAAATGGACCCAAACCGTCAGGATCTCATCCGGTCCCGCCGTTTCGAGCGTATGTCTCAGGGATTCACCCAAAGGAGCCGGGGAGTCCGGCTGTCCGAGCCAGACGACGAGAGAGAGCAAAACCATTGCCAACAGGGCGGGGATTCCACGGCGTACGAGCATCTTCACTCCACCACAGCATCGTTGAGGTCATATTCCAAAAAACTGACTGAGATAATTATACGACAAATCCCGACCGCTGGCCGGGATTTGTCAGAACCGCGAAGGGAATGAGGCTAGTCCTCGGATTCGTCGTCTTCGTCCTCTTCGTCCTCGAGTTGGATTACGCCTCGCTCCAGCAGCGCCTGCTGCAACCACAGAAGCGCCTCATCCTTCGAACGCCAGGCCTCGCCCAGGGTCAGGCCGCACAGCTCCGCCTCTTCGTCGCTGCCCGGTGCTGCCGGAGCACTGCCCGGCTCTCCCTCCTGTTCGACCATGCCGATCAGGTAGGGTACCGCAGCGATATTCATCTTCAGCGCGTGTTCCAAGGCGTCCTCGGCGGCATCCTCATCCTGGGCCAGCAGGAAGACCAGCACCCAGGCCCATTGGTAGAGCGCGTTCACGTCGTCGTCATATTCCTCGAGCAGATCCCACGACCGCTGCACCTCTCCCATCGACAGATAACAACCCAGCAGCGCCTGGCTGTGGCCCATGTGGTCGGCGGGGTCCAGTTCGAGCAGGTTCTCGTAGATTTCGACGGCATCGAACCGGCGGCCGACCATCCACAGGATCTGGGCCAGTTGCTTGAGGGTACGCAGGTAGGGACGCGCCTCGACCATCGGCCAGAAGTCACCCAGGAACTCGGAGAAGAAGTCCTCGCCCAGACGATTCTCTCCGACGGAGGCCGCGTGTTCCACTTTTTCGATCAGTTCGGCAGCATCCTCGGCGGTCAGAAAAGCGAGGATCGTCAGCGCGTCAACGCAATGGGCATCCAATTCGACAGCCTGCTCGACGAGCTTCAGCGCCTCCTTCGGATCCTCGGATTCAAACGCCTGAAACGCCAGTTCCTGCGCCATCTCCGTCGGGTCGTTCTTCAGGAACTCCGCGCGTGCCTCGGAGAGTCCGCCGTCGAGTAGTTCCTGCATGTTTTCGCGAAAATCGTCCTCCGAAGCATAGTCCTCGGACTCGAACTGACGCGCCGACTCGCGCATCATGCGTTCCAGATGAAAAGGCGATTCTGGCAAATTCGCGGACTCCTGCGAGGCCTGCGGGCCGTCAGTCATGGCACTCATCCTATCGTCAGGTATCAGACGGGCGATTTCGCAGGAATGCTAACCTGTCCCGGAGCGCGGGTCAAAGAATCCTTCGTTTCATCGCGGCAGCATCTTTGCTACGTTGACAGCCGTGACGGAAGACCCTGAGAAAGGCAACAAAGCATGGCTCGAAAACTCCAGATCGGATTGGCCCTCGGCAGCGGCGGCGCCCGGGGACTGGCGCACGCGGGTGTCCTGGAGGCGCTGCACGAAGCCGGACTGCAGGCCGACTTCGTCGCCGGCACCAGTATGGGCTCGATCGTAGGGGGGCTCTACGCCCAAAGTCCCCACCCGGCCCGCGTCTGGAAACGCCTCGAAGCGTACGTGGACAACGAGGATTTCGCCTCCTACTGGGCGCCGTTCGTGCCGCGGGACGAGGAGGAAGCCCACGACCCCCAGTCCCGGCTCAGCGGTATTTTCGACTACATGCAACGCAAGATGATCGCGGTCAAGACCGTCACGCGACCCTACATGCAGGAGGAATCCCGTTTACGCGACCCGCTGGCAGCGCTCTTCGGCCCCACCGGTTTCGAGGAACTCGAGATCCCCTTTGCCGCCGTGGCGCTGGACCTGATCTCCGGCCGCCCCGAGGTCTACACCCAAGGCCCCCTGATCGACGGGATCTACGCGAGCAGCGCCATCCCCGCGGTCTTCCCGCCCGTTGAAATCGACGGTAAGATGATCTGCGATGGCGGCGGCCCGTTTCGGGTGCCGGTCGAAGCCGTCCGCGAAATGGGCGCCGACCTGGTCATCGCGGTCGACATTCCCGCCTTCGAGGAATCCAAGTTTACGACCGGTCTGGACATGATTCTGCGCAGCAACACGATTGCGCGGCAGCGCCTGAACCGATTCGTGTGCGCCTCGGCCGACTACGTCATCCGCCCCAATGTGACCGAGTTTCATTGGGCCGATTTCTCGGCGGGAGAGGCGTGCCGGGCACGTGGATACGCCGCGGCGCGCGATGCCATGCCCGAGTTGTTGGAGTTGATCCGGTGGAGAGAGAGCTTGGCGTACCGCCTGAAACAGCGTGCGCGCGGTGTGCTACGCATGGGATAGAGGGCGCATGGATCGGCGGGGTGCGCGGTTCGCGGCCTACGGCCCGCGGAGGATGTGCCCCGCCGATCCATTCCCCCTTTTTACCCGTGCTTGTACACGTTCAAACCCTTGATATTGGTGAATTCCCGTAGACCGAAGTGGGATAGTTCGCGTCCGAGACCGGAGTTTTTGATGCCCCCGAAGGGCATCCGCGGATCGGATTTCGTGAAGCTGTTGACGAAAAGGGTACCGGATTCGACGCGACGGGCAATGCTCTCGCCGCGCTCCAGATTGCGGGTCCAGACGCTGCCACCGAGGCCGAACTCGCTGGCGTTGGCCAAGGCAACGGCTGCGTCGTCATCCGGGACGGCCAGGATCGGTGCGATGGGGCCGAAGACCTCTTCGCGGGCCAGGCGCATCTCCGGGGTCACACCCATCACGACCGTGGGCTCGAAAAAGAAGCCGGTCCCTTCCCGGCGGCGACCACCGCAAAGAATTTTGGCGCCACGCTCGACGGCGTCGGCCAGTTGCCCTTCCAGTTCCACCAGCGCCGATTCATTGACGATGGCTCCGACCTGCGTCGCCTCGTTCAGCGGATCCCCGGTCACCAGTTGGCCCATCCTGTCGGCAAAGAGTGCGGCGAATTCCTCGGCGACCGACTCGTGGACGAGGAATCGCTTGCTGGCAATGCAACTCTGGCCGGCGGCGACCATGCGACCGGCTACGGCGCCCTGGACGGTGAAGTCGAGATCCACATCGTCCAACACGATGAAGGGATCGGATCCGCCCAGTTCCAGAACGACCTTCTTCAACGCCCTGCCCGCCGCAGCGGCGATATGGCGGCCGACCTCCGCGCTACCGGTCAAGCTCACGCCCTGGATCACGTCGGCACCGATCAGATCCCCCACAGTCTCGTAGTCGGGCACGATCGTGCGAAATACGTTTTCGGGGAATCCGGCCAGCCGGAAACTCTCCTCGATGGCCAGCGCACAGCCGGTAACATTGCTGGCATGTTTCAACAACGAGGTGTTGCCGGCCAACAGACCGGGCACCGCGAAACGCAGTGCCTGCCAGAACGGATAGTTCCAGGGCATGATCGAGAGGATCACGCCCAGCGGCTGATAGACGACGCGGTGCTTCAGGCCGTCCGCTTCCACTTCCTCGTCCGCCAACCAGGCTTCGGCATTCTGCGCATAGACCTCGGACATCCAGGCACATTTTTCGACCTCGGCGCGGGATTCGGCGATGGTCTTGCCCATCTCCAGGGTGATCAACCGGGCCCAATCCTCCCGGTACTTGCGCAGCACGCCGGCCAGTTGAACGAAGTATGGGGCACGCTCGGCCACGGTCATTTGGCGCCATTGCACAAAGGCGCGATGCGAGGCGCCGGCGATCGCGTAGACCTCGCCCGCTTCCATGGTCTGATACCGGGAGAGAATTTCCTCGGTGGCCGGATTGGTGATACGGATCTCCACGGGGGCTCCTTCGCGCTCGAACCGGGTGCGGGCAATGCCTTCGAATTCGGCACGACTCTACACCCGGAGTCCGGCGCCCTTCAACCCCTCAGGAACAGACGGGCCCCCATCTGTCGACAGATCTCACCGCCACAGCGCCTTGAGCGCTCCGAAGCTCTCCTTTTCGGCCGGCAGCGCCAACGCGGCATCAATCGCCGCCCCGATTTCATCCGGCCGCCAGGGCTCGAGATTGTCCTGCGCACCATCGGCCCGGTTGCGCTCGTAGCGGATGATTCCCTCGCCATCGATCACGAAGTAGTGTTCGAGTTCGGCATCGAACAGACCGACCGTCTGGCTCGTGCGACCTCCGTTCATCAGCATGGGTTCACTCAACCCGGCTTGCTGCTCGAAGAACTGGCACTGCACCGCCAGCCCGTCCCAGATATCGACGACGATCCAGCGCAGGGGCTGTCCCTCGTATGCCCTCACGAAAACCTCCGCCCGGGAGGCCGTATCCTGACAGAAGGGTCAGCCCCACCCGACGAAAG
>JANTGJ010000002.1 GCA_024762975.1 Candidatus Krumholzibacteriia bacterium | reverse complement strand
CGCCGTGGTTGACTTCGGCGGACAGTACGCTCATCTGATCGCCACCAAAGTACGTCGCGCCAACGTCCTGGCCGAAATTCGCCAACCCGAAGACCCGATCGATGCTTACGCCGACTACCAAGGCGTCATTCTCTCGGGCAGTCCATCCCTGGCCTCGTTCGGCGAAGATTCCGACTGGAACAAAGCCATCCTGGATCTGGACGTGCCCATCCTGGGCTTCTGCTTCGGCCACCAGGAAATCGCCAAGCATTACGGCGGCCGGGTCGTTCACGGCAAACAGGAGTGGGGACACGCCGACCTGCACTTGACCCGCGAACACGAACTCTTCGCCGGCCTGGGCCCGGTCGAGCAGGTCTGGATGAGCCACTTCGATTCGGTCACGGCCGTGGGCCCGGATTTCGAGGAACTGGGCTACTCCATGCTCGGTGAAGGCGCCGAACCCCACCGCTACGCCGCGATCGGCAGCGACCCGCTACGTCGCTACGGCTTCCAGTACCATCCCGAGGTGGATGACACGGTCCACGGTGATGAGATGATCGCCAATTTCGTGCTGAAGATCTGCGGCTGCGACCCCACCTGGACGATGGACAGCTACGTCCAGGACCAGGTGGAGAAGATCCGTGCCCAGGTTGGTGACGGCTCCGTTTTTCTGCTGGCTTCCGGCGGCGTCGACTCGACCGTCGCGGCTCGACTCTTCGCCCAAGCCCTCGGCCCCGAGCGGCTGCACCTGCTGCATGTGGACAACGGTCTGATGCGCAAGAACGAGTCGGCTGCCGTCGTCGAGATGTTCAACGATCTGGGCCTGGGACGGAATTTCCACTTCATCGACGCCACGGACACCTTTCTGAACGCGCTGGCCGGCAGGATCGAACCCGAGGAAAAACGCCGCGCGATCGGTGACACCTTCATCGAGGTATTCGAGAGCGAGGCGCGTCGCCTGGGCATTGAGAATCACCTCCTGGGCCAAGGTACGATCTACCCCGACACCATCGAGAGCGGTGCCACCAAGCGCGCCGACACGATCAAAACGCACCACAACCGCGTTCCGATCATCGAGGAGATGATCGCCGCCGGGAAGATCATCGAACCGTTGGCCGACCTTTACAAGGTCGAGGTCCGTGAACTCGGCGAGCTGATGGGTATCCCCCACGATATGATCTGGCGGCACCCCTTTCCCGGCCCCGGCCTGGGCGTACGGCTGCTTTGCTCGAACGGCCAGGTCGCGGGCGAGGACGAGTTGGCCCGGATCTCGCCGGCCGTGGCCCTTGCCGCGCAGGGCTACGGCCTGCAGGCGGCCCCCCTGCCGATCAAGTCCGTCGGCGTCAAGGCCGACCTGCGCAGCTACGAACACCCGGTGCTGCTGGCGGGCGGTTTCGACGCCGGCGAGGCCGACTGGGACAAACTGCAGCAGGCCTCCGGTACCCTGTTCAAGACGATCGGCGGACTGAACCGTTCGCTGTGGTGGCTCGGCGACAAGTTGCCGAACGACGTCCGGCTGCTGCCGGCCGAGATGACCCGTGACCGCCTTGACCTGCTGCGAGAGTGCGACTTCCTGATGATGGACGGCCTACGCCGTCACGGACTGTACAGCGAGGTCTGGCAGTGTCCGACGGTACTGGTGCCATTGCGGGTCGGGGGCAAGGGAACCGAATTGTGCATTTTGCGTCCGATCCACAGCGAGCGCGCAATGACAGCGACAGCCGCGAAGCTGCCGATCGCTCTGCTGAAGGAATTGGCTCAGTCGATCGGCGCGTTGCCCGGCATCAGCGGTGTGGCATACGATTTGACGAGCAAGCCACCCGGAACCATCGAATGGGAGTAACTGGAATGAACCGTCCCTGGCAGGATCATCCTTTGGCACAGGAACTCGAAACCGGATTGGCGGCCGTGCGCCAAGCCGGACAGCTGTGCCGCACGGTGCAGGCGCAGATCGACCTGGGCGAGTTGCAGAAGAAGGACCGCAGCCCGGTCACCGTAGCCGACTTCGGCAGTCAGGCCCTGGTTTGCCGCGCGCTGGGTGAAGTCTTCCCTGCGGACCCGGTGATCGGTGAAGAAGACTCGACCGCGCTGCGCGAGACCGGCAACGAGGCCCTGGCACAGCGGGTGGTCGGACATGTTGCCGAGCTGACTCCGGACGTGAACCTGGACGACGTCTGCCGGTGGATCGACCGTGGCGGCGCCAAGGACCACTCGCCCCGCTACTGGACCCTGGACCCGATCGACGGTACCAAGGGCTTCCTGCGCAAGATGCAGTACGCCGTTTCGCTGGCGCTGATCCTCGACGGGGAGATCGAGGTTGCGATCCTGGGTTGCCCCAATCTCGGTCCGATCCTGTCGAACGACGTGGCCGATCGCGGCGACGGTAGCCTGCTGTGTGCCATCCGCGGCCAGGGCGCGTGGTCATTGCCGCTGATTGGTGACGACCGGGCCGTACCGGTGCACGTCAGCCCGCAGACCGACCCGACGCGGATCCGCTTCTGTGAATCGGTCGAAGCCGCGCATTCCTCCCACGGCGACGCCGCGCGCATCGCCGAATCCCTGCAAATCGCCGCCGAACCGGCTCGCCTGGACAGCCAGACCAAGTACGCGGTCGTCAGTCGCGGCGAAGCCGAGGCCTACCTGCGCCTGCCGCGCGACGGGAAGTACCGCGAGAAGATTTGGGACCACGCCGGCGGCGTGCTCGTGGTCACCGAGGCAGGTGGGCGCGTAACGGACATCCGGGGCAAGGAACTGGAGTTCAAACACGGGTATCAGCTGGAAAACAATCTGGGAGTGATCGTCAGCAACGGACACGTACACGAAAAGTTGCTCGAGACAATCCGGGACCTGGGAATCGGTCGATTCCAGTAGATTGTGCCGCGGTAAATGTGTCCGGTCCACTGCAAGCAGTCGACCGGACACATGGGTCGAGGCACCACCGATTGTCCGCGATAATTCAGACTCTTCCTCTGCGCCGGGCTAGAACCCGGTACCTACACACTCGACATCCTCTCCGGTCCCGGAGCCGGCCTGAATCACGATGCGATAGTAGCGTTCGGCCGGAACCCCGCCCGAACTCATCATGGCCAGATCAGCCAACGGAATCGAACTCGAGACTCCGGACAAACCGGAACAATCTCGCCAGGTCTGATATGCCCCCAACTGATCGCCGTCGGGACGGAGATTGTGGAACGTATGATAGGATCCGGGTCGCAACGGTGTGGTCATGCAGAT
Source organism: Candidatus Krumholzibacteriia bacterium (assembly GCA_024762975.1). Classification (GTDB taxonomy): domain Bacteria; phylum Krumholzibacteriota; class Krumholzibacteriia; order LZORAL124-64-63; family LZORAL124-64-63; genus JANTGJ01. The sequence goes on along the minus strand of JANTGJ010000002.1, from coordinate 66,794 downwards.
CGTCTGGTCCAGTGCGATTGCCGAGATCCGGGCCAGCCCGGCCTCGCGGATCGAAATCCCATACAGGACATCGATGAGCGGGTGGTTGAGGTCGAATGGCACGCCAGGGCCCCAGATATGATTCACGAATAACTGCAGCCGGTAGTTGCTGACGCCGCCGGTCAACAGACTCGTGGGAATGTGCACGCGAACGCGATTTCTCCAAACCCCATCTGCGCCGATCGTCAGGTCACCCTCGTACGAGTTTCCCCAGTTCGGCAGCGACAGATCGTCATACCCGCCGCCGTCAATCAGGTCATTGTTCGGATCGCAATCGTGATCGATCTGCGAACGCCAGGCCCCGATCCGTCGAATCGGATCCTGCCAACTTTCGCGAGAGTCGTCGCGGCCGTGGTAGAGAGTTTCCATCGCGTAGGTCGTCATCGGAATCAGGTATGCGGTCGCACCCAACCCCAGCGTGTCTTCGACGACCTCGGCCGACAGGCTCTCACGATCGATCGCCAGGAAGGAAAGATCAGGTTCCTGCCAGAGGTACTCGCGGCCGGCGATGGCCGTCCCAGCGGATTCCTTCACATAGAAAACCGCGGTGTCGCCGAAGCAAGGATGGGCCTCGCCGGGCGTGTAGCAGGCCGTGCTCGCGTCGAAAGCGGAGGCCTCGCCCGCAGATACGACCTCCAGGCACTGCACACAGGGAGGATAGCCCACGTCGAACGTCAATTGCGCGGGAGTTCCGTCGCGTCGGCCGTGCTCATCCACGGCGCGCAGATTGACGGTCATCTGAGTCGATGGAGCGACCAGGAAGCCGAGCGTGTCGGCTGTCCACCCGTTCGGCCCGGCCGGCCAGGTCGGCGCCACGTCGGCTTGGGAACTGGGCGTCTGGAACGAGTACAAAGCACCGTTGAGCAGGGTACTGGTTCCCTCGACGTAGCCACTCAATCCGACTTCGTGGCCAGGATCCAGAAGCAGATCGCGAGCGTCATCCCGCATCAGCGCCTTGCAGACGACGTAGCTGCGATCCGGGATCCGCTCCCCCGAAACGAAAGGAACCTTGATCTGCAAGGGGTCATCCAGCGACACATAATACGGATAGAGCTGCGGATCCTCGGGATGCTCCCAATCCGTCTCGCCATCCAGCACGAGGGTCTCGGGATCATAGTTCACCACGAACCAGAAATCCCGGCCCTGTGTGGGAATCTCGGAGCCGACAATATCCAGTGCATTGAGCTGAATGCGGTGGAATCCGTTTTCCAACAACCGGTGACGGGCATCCGGGCCGCTGCCGTCATTGAAGAAGGCCACACTCTCGGTCGGTGCGAAATACAGCACGCTGTCACCGGTGCTCTCATCGAAGAGACGCGGCTGCCAGTCCACTTCGCCGGGAAGCAGGTACTGGTAGCCCAACAGGGCATCGTCGTAGGGAACCACCGTGTCCCTCGCGGCAACCATCTCGGGTGTGAGGGCCTCGGCCACCGGGGCGGTGACATCCCAGCCCAGCCGGAACGACTCGCCGAAGGCGATCGTGTCGTTCTGTGCGAAGCTGAAAGTGTCCGCCTTGGCGAAAGCCACCTTGTTCTTGTCGTCCAACGAGCTGCGCCACAGGCCGGCCACGTAGGGCGCCGGATAGAATTCGGCGGCGACCACCCGGACGCGCGCCGATTCGGTGTAGATGCCCGGCAGATCCGCCGCAGCATCCCAGACCGCGGTCAGTCCGGTTCCCGGCCGCACGAACGCTCCGATATCGCCGCTGACAGTGCGGCAGGCCAACGGCCAGGTCGCCCCGCCGTCCACGGAGCAGAAGGCCTGGACGTAGACCGAGTCGCATTCGAGACAGTTCAGGTCGTACTGGATCTCCACCTCGTAGCTGCCGCTTCGCTGCTGCACCACCAGGTTTTCGATTCGCGGGTCATCTGCCCGGGCGGCGGTGGTTCCGGTCACGATCAGCGCCGCGACCAGGATCCAAATCATTCGATTCTGCATATCGCTACCCCATCCCTGATCGGGCCCGACCCGGTCGGGCCCCATGTCAATTTCGATTTACTTGATCAGCGTCATGCGACGCGTAGCGGTAATTTCACCGGCCCGGAAACGGGCCAGATAGACACCGGCGGCGACTTCACGCCCCTGTTCGTCGATCCCGCGCCACTTCGCTTCGTGATCGCCGGCCTCGACCCAACGGCCGGCCAGCAGAGTACGCACGCGGCGACCGGTCAGGTCGTAGACGATCAATTCGACCTGGGCTCGATTCGCCAGGGAGAAACCAATCGTCGTCGCGGGATTGAAGGGGTTCGGGGCGCAGGCCCCCAGTCGATGCGTGGCGGGCAACTCCGCGCCACCGACCGGACTGAGGTACTGGGTATTGAGTACGAACAACGCCGAATCGACAGTGTCGGCCCGTCCATTCCCCGCCGCACCCGCCAGCAGGGCAAGCGCGACGAGGAAGACAGTACTGATGCGAATAATCCGGTTCATAAATGACCTCTCCCACAAAATCACGGGTTCAACTGCAATCCGAAATAGTCCAAGGCCCAACGTACGGCCTGCATCGATTTCTCATGGTCGAAGCGGTAGGGATCAAATCCCCAGTACACGTCTGCCTTGCCGCTCGGCTTGGCACCGGCGGTCTTGTACGACAGGAAACCGTAGGTCTGGGCATTCGTTTTTGCCGAGGCCAGGGCATGACCTTCGTAGTCCGTCAGCGCCAGCGGACCGCAGAGATCGTCCTGCAGTTCGGCCGCGGTATGTTGGCTCAGCGGCCAGCCCGTATCACCCTGAGCCCATTTGTACTGGCGAATGTAGTCCATGCGTGAAATGCCGCGGTACATCGGTTCGATGCATTCGTCGTTCGGCGCGCCGGCACAGGTTTGCGGGTTCACGGTCACACCCCGGGAACTGATATCCGCGTCGACGAACTCATCGTTTCGGAACGGGAAGACACTCGAATTCAGCTCCAGTGTCGCGGCGGCTTCGTCGGCCTGGTCCTGCCAATCGATCAGAGCGTCTCCCAGCAGCGTGTCAGCCAACACCGCACCGGAGATCCCATGACGAGTGCGGAACGACGAATCCAGAACCACGCCTTTGAGAGCGGCGCACTCGGCCTTGCGATCCTGGTCCAGACGAACCTGGCGACCATAGGCCGTCTTCGAAGCGTTCGTCGACCAGTCGAGGGTCTCGATGCCCACGGTTGCCGAAGGGTACATCCGTGGCCCGCGAGCGATGACGCTGCCATCGGGTCGAGTGGCCAGTCCGAAACTGGTCTCATACCCCATCACCGGCGGTTGCGTCGAATCGAACACGTGCGGCACCCAGTAATTCGGTTTCACCTCGATGAATGAATCGAGACTGGAATCACCGACCAGCATCAGGTTGCCGCCACCGTTCTGGTAGGCGTGCAGCCAGACGTAGCGATCCACATCGTTCTCGGCCCGGAACTGCGACAACATCAACTGCTCGGTATGCAAACGAGCGTTGCAGAGCACGACACGATAGCCGACCAGATCTTCGTAGCGCACGACCTGGTTCTGGCCGAAGCGGTCGCGGTCCCAATCGAAGCCACTGGCGCCATCCTGGCCTTCGAGGAACTGCCAGAACGCATCCCGGTAGACTTCGTGGTCGCGCGGGTTGCCCGATTCGTCAAGCCAGCGGTTCGAGTTGTCATCGATCACCTGATCGATGAAGACCAGCGGACGCTGCATTTCATACGGGACATAGGGAACCACGTCCAGGGACCAGCGGTAGATCAGCACCGTGCCGCTGTTGTCCTCGACGCGCAGATGGAAATAGTGCAGCCCACCGGCGGAAAATGTCCGTTCGGTCGAAATCAGGTTTTGCGGCTCGGTTCCCGCGGGCACCGACCAGCCCGGATCCATCGGGTCCTCGGAGTCGATGAGATCCCAGCCGTGTCGGTAGGATACGATCGTACCATTATATGCCGAGGCGTCCGCATACCAGAAAAACGTCAGCGGCTGCCCGACCGCGACCTGGTCGGACGGATACGGATTCGGGGCCGCCCCCAGGTACTCTTCCTGCAACACGACAACGGGAACATAGGCGATCGCATTGACGTGGAAATTCGCCACTTCGCGCTGGTAGCCGCGCTCCAGGCTTACGGCGCCATTGTGATCCATGACCTGAGCGGCCAGTAGCCAGTTCGAGCCATCTTCCAGCCCGTCGAAGTTCAACTGGGGGGTACTGCCATCCTGCGGGTATTCGAGCCACTCGCTCCAGCGGGCATCGTCCCAGCGGATCAATTCATCCATATATTGCTCATACACGGAACGGATCTGGATCGGATCCCCCGAAGGTGTTTCAGCCGGCACCCACAGCGTGCGGAATTTCCAGGGTAGCGCACCGGCCGCATCCGCATCCGCACCCAGTATGCCTACCGTCAGGTTCGTCGGAACGGTCTTGGCCGAATTTCCGCCCAGGTTGGGGAACTCGACCTGTACCACCGGCAAATGGTCCTCGACGGAGGCAAAGGCGCCTCCGGCGGCGCCCAGCAGCACCGCAGTTACGATCAATGCGGCTACGATGAGTAGTCCGAATGCCGCCCATTGGATTTCGATCTTGTTCTTCATTTCAAACCCCCTTCGGCCGGGATGACGGCTCGGCTACTTGACCAGAGTGACTCGTTGTACAGCAACATTGTCTTCGGTTTGCAGTCGAACGAAATAGACTCCGGCCGCCACCGAGCGACTCTCGTCATCCGTTCCGCTCCAGAAGAGCTCGTGCGTACCACGCGTCATCGTCTCATCCAGCAGGCGGCGGATGAGTCGGCCGGCCAGGTCGTACACCTCGATGCCGACGTGACTATCGCGCGCAACATCGAAACTGATTCGAGTGCGGGGGTTGAAAGGATTGGGAGACACGGAATTCAGATTCGAGAACTGCGGCAGCTCCTGCTCCACGCCGCTGCCGTTCGCACAGCCCACGTCGAAGGCGCCGATCCCGCCACAACCCGAGCCGGCTTCGATGCAGGGGCTGGTCTCATCCAGCGTGTAGGCAGCGGCCCCGCAGAACAACGGATCGGCAGAGAGATTACCTCCGGCTTCGGCCTGAGGCGCCAGGGCTCCGGTCCAATCGCCGCCGCCGTTGGCGTACAGGTCGCTGCATGCCAGGGTCGGCACGCTGAGGTCATCTCCCAGCCAGGCCTCGGCGCCATCCTGTTCGGCCCAGATGACGCGCGTCTGCGACGACTGTGAGAGGTCCCAACCCGAGAGAGCCGCGCCGTGCGCGCTCGAATTCTGAGCCAGGGTGCAGCCGGTCAGGGCGGGTCGGGAACCCGCAGCGGCGTGGATCGCGCCACCGGTCGATCCCGCGCTGTTGCGCGCCAGCAGACAATCGTTCAGCGTCGGCATACTGGCGTCGACGCAAGCCAGGGCTCCGCCGATCGCGACGGCCGAGTTGTCCGTGAATCGGCACCCGATCAATTCGGGCGAGGATTCCGTGCGGCAGAAAACAGCAGCGCCATAGACCGCCTGCAGGTCGCGGAATTCACAGTCCTGAACCAGGGGCGATGCGGCCTCGCAGAGCAACGCACCACCGCATTCGGTGACCAGCCCGCCCTCGGCGACCTCGGCCCGCAGCACCAGTCCCTGCAACCGGGTCGTCGCCCCGAGATCCCGCAGGTACAGGATGGGCTCGGTTCCGTCGGAGACCAGTTCGACACAACCGGCTTCGCCCGAATCACTTCGAATCGTCACGCCGGCGACAACATCCAGTCCCTGTTCATGATAGGTACCGCAGGCAAGCACCAACTCATCGCCGGCAACCGCGTCGGACAGGGCTCCGGCGAGCCCGCTCTCGACGGTGACTGGAATGATATCGGCGCCAGCCACTGCGGCGCTCACGAGGACTACCAGGCAAGGCAGCACCACGTTGCGAGATATCGAAGACAGCATGAGATCCCCTCTCAATCAGTGTGGAGCGATATTGGTTTTCTTGTGGCGAAAGGCGAGATCGCGAATTTCGGAAATTTTTTTAGCGCGAAATGGGAACCCCCGTGGATCATTGTACCGATCGCTGTGCGCCGCGTCAATCCGGTCAAGTGATTTCGCCCATTGGCACACACTCTCCCCGGTGGCATGATGCGCCATACGATCGCCTCGCGGCACGGTCTCCTGAACGGCCGGATCGCCGCGGATCACCCGGATCCCGTCGGAGTGTAGCATGATTCTTGTCATCGGTGGCGGCCCGGCAGGCTTTTTCGGGGCCATCGCCGCCCGCGAATCCCGGCCCGATCTGCCGGTGGTCCTGCTGGAGAAGCAGGGCAGACTGCTTCGCAAGGTCGCCATCAGCGGGGGCGGCCGGTGCAACGTCACCCACGCCTGCTTCGATGCGCGCGAGTTTTCCGGCTTCTATCCTCGCGGAGGTCGCGAACTGATCGGCCCTTTGACACGCTGGGGAGCGCAGGACACCGTGGACTGGTTTGCAGAGCGCGGAGTCGAGTTGAAGACCGAAGCGGACGGGCGGATGTTCCCGGTAACGGACGATTCGGGCACCATCGTCGAGTGTCTGCGCGGTGCAGCCCGTGAAATGGGTGTCGAGGTGCGCACACGGCGCGCTGTGACGGCCCTCGAACGCTCCGGCGACGGTTTAAGCGCGACACTCGACGACGGATCCCGACTTTCGACCCTCTGCACACTATTGGCCACCGGCGGCAACGAGGCCGGAGGGGGCCACGAGCTGGCACGCTCGCTTGGGCATACGATCCAACCGCTGGTCCCCTCGCTTTTCACCTTCCATGTCCCGGATCCGGCGTGGCATGAATTGGCTGGCGTTGTGGTCGACCCGGTGATTGTGCGCGCCATTGGTTCCGAACTGCCCGCCAGGTCGTTGACGGAGCGTGGTCCGTTGCTGCTGACGCACTGGGGCGTCAGCGGTCCGGGCGTACTGAAACTCTCGGCACGGGGCGCAAGGGATTTCCACGCGGTCGACTATCGATTCGAGTTGGGGGTGGATTGGCTGCCGGATCGGAGCCGTGAGGCACTCGACACGGTCCTGCTCGAATGGGCCGAAGCCCATCCACGCAAAAGCGTATTTGGTGCGCGTCCGGATGCCGGAGACCTGCCGCGCCGATTGTGGGAGGAACTCGCCCGTCGCGCCGGCATCCCGGCCGAATGCCGCTGGGCCGAGTTGGGCAAAAAGCCGCGGCGCCGGCTGACGGGACTGTTGAAAGACACTCGAATGTCCGTCGACGGCAAATCTACGAACAAGGACGAGTTTGTTACCTGCGGCGGCGTCTCCCTGCGCGAGGTCGATCTGAAAACCATGTCCAGCCGAATTTGCCCCGGCCTGTATCTGGCCGGCGAGGTGCTGGATATCGATGGCATCACGGGAGGATTCAATTTCCAGGCCGCATGGACGACCGGTCGTTTGGCGGGACAGGGAATGGCTCAGGCGATCATCGAAGGAGACATGCCAGGAGACTCGCCCATTACCATTTGACCGGGGATTCGAACTTCGATCAAACCTTCCCGGATATTCACTATGTCCATATCCAGGTCTACCTGGAAGAACCTCTGGTAAATTACGACCTCACCGTGACTCTGGGCTGGGGACCCGGCGTTCCCACGGATGCTCCCAGTTGGGACTTGATCAGGAGTTTGTACCGTTGACCCGGACGGGTCCGGGAAGAACAGGAATGAAAGAAAGCAGTTGCCGCAGTCAAAAAGATCATGAAACAATTCAGCGGCATGGACCGACGGTCTGAGCATATCAACAGAAGTATCCTGGCCGCGCGTCCCTCCGTAACGATCGAAATGCCGGGACCTGATAGTGCCATCGTCCTGAAATGGATCTGGAGATGTCATGAGAATCGCCCTCGTTCAACAACATGCCACCGAGGATCAGGATGGCAACCTGTCCCGCGGGTTGGCCGCTGCCCGCGAAGCCGCGACAAACGGTGCCCAGGTCATCACGTTCGCCGAGTTGGCTTTTAGCCGATTCTACCCGCAAGCTCCAGCGACTCTGGACAGCCTGGCTCACGCCGAGTCCGTGCCGGGTCCGACCACAGATGCCTTTTGCTCGTTGGCCGCTGAATTGGGTGTGGTCATTGTCCTGAATGTATTCGAGCAGGATGAAAACAATCCCGGGCAGACTTTCGATTCTTCTCCCGTCATCGATGCGGATGGGACCATTCTGGGAATTACTCGAATGATCCATATCACCGAATACGAGTACTTCCATGAGCAAGGCTACTATACTCCGGGCGATACCGGAGCACCCATCTATGAGACTCGATTCGGCAGGCTCGGTGTTGCGATCTGCTATGACCGTCACTACCCGGAATATATGCGTGCATTGGCAGTCAAAGGCGCTGACCTGGTGATCGTTCCCCAGGCTGGCTCGATTGGCGAATGGCCCGAGGGTCTCTATGAAGCAGAAATGAGAGTAACGGCTTTTCAGAACGGCTACTGGATTGCCCTATGCAACCGTGTAGGAAGAGAAGACAAGCTGACGTTTGCGGGAGATTCGTTTGTTTGTTCCCCTGAGGGTCGCGTTGTAGCGAGGGCCGGACAAGGAACCGATGAGATCCTCTACTGTGATGTGGACCTCGATTTGGTTGCCCGGTCCCACGGCCGGAAACTCTTTCTCCGCGACCGCAGACCGGAGCTCTATTGTGACTGGATACAGCAATCGGACGACAGAGAATGAGACCGGAGGCGAGGTATTCCATTGTTGTTTTTTCCAATTACAAGAGTGACTAACGGGGAAACCTTTCCACGACCGCCACTTCGCCGCCCCGGGATCTATGCGGACCGGCTTGCCAAAGGAAGGGACCAGGAATGAACAAGTATGTGATCATGGGTGTCCAGGGCAGCGGCAAAGGCACGCAGGCCAAGATCCTGGCGAAGGATTTCGATCTCGTGCATATCTCGGTTGGTGATCTCTTTCGCTGGAACATCCAGAACCACACCAAACTGGGTGCGCGCGTCAAACGCACGGTCGCTGCCGGTGAATTGGTCACCGACGAGGTGGTCGCCGAAATCGTCGGACGCCGCCTCAGCCAACATGACTGGAACTACGGATTCATCCTGGACGGCTTTCCGCGCAATGGAGCACAGGCCGAGTTTTTCCTCGAAAGCTACGACATCGACGCGGTGATCAATATCGATGTCCCCTATGAGATCGTCATGCACCGCGTGTTGTCCCGGCGATACTGCTCCCGGTGCGGCCTGGACTATAACCTCTTCCTGCACCGCCCCGAGGTGGCGAACACCTGCGACGTGTGCGGCGGCGAACTGGTCAGTCGCCAGGACGATACCGAGGAGGCGATCCGTTCGCGACTGGACGACTTTCACGAGAAGACACGGCCGGTGCTGGACATCTTCGCTCGCAAGGAGTTGATCGTCACCGTCGACGGAACGCAGAGCATCGACGAGGTGCAGCAAAGCATCCGGCAACAGTTGCATCTGCCCGCGCAGGAATCCGGGCACAACTAGCGACGACCGCAGATCATCAGGAATGAGGAGCGTTGCAGTAGCCGGTCCGTCGTCCTGCGGCGCCAGTTTCGTTTCCAGGCCGCCTCTCCCCTGCGTACTTTCGGAGCACTTTGCCGGTGCAGGATCTCGAACCCGCGGCTCTCCAGAAAACGCTGGAGCGTATCGGGCGCGAAGTACCACAAATGGTGATCGGCATCGTAGTAGGCGCCAATTCCCTTGCGACGCAGTCGCAGCTTCTCGAGCCGGAATTTCAGGCGGTTCGACAGCCCCGCGATGTTGGGCACCGAGATCAACAGCAGGCCCCCGGGGGCCAAAAGCTCACCGATGCGTCGAATCAGCGGCGCCGGCTGCTTGAGATGTTCCAGCACATGATTCAGGGTGATGACGTCGAAAGCTCGATCGGGTAGGTCCAGCGTGAGCAGATCGCCCGCCAGGATCTCGAGGTCGTGCTCGGCCGCCACTTTGCGGACCGTCGCCGGATCGACATCGTAGCCCGTGACCTGCCAGCCTCGATCGCGGGCAGCGCGCAGCAGGTGCCCCTGCCCACAGCCGATATCCAGCAGTCTTCCCGGCCCATCGGTGCGATTTTCGAGCAGATCCAGATTGGTATCATGCTGGTAGCGATGGGCCTCTTCGTCCTCGTCGCCGGCGGCGTAATAGCGAGCGTAGTAAGCGGTCAGGTAGGAATCGGTATACTGCGGATTCATGAACTGGATTCCGCATCCGAAGCAACGCTGGATCCGCCGCCCCTTGCTGTCGCGATGATGGGCGCGCAGATCGCTGCTGCCGCACAGGAGGCACCGATGCAACTCCGGATCGTAGTCGTGAGCACCGGGATCGGATCGGCGCGGTGGTTCCTTCATCGTCATGCTCCGGATCGGGAGGGTCGTTCGGCGGACGCTAACGGAAGTCGGCCGGCGGGTCAACCGCGGCCACCGCTTGGCAAGCCCACGCCGGAGAGCTACACTGCGCGGCAACCACAATCCGGAGGTCCAATCGATGGCCCGCTTCGTACGCCGCTTTCCGCTGCTGATCGCTTTCCTCGTCCTGGCAGGGTCTTCGGCCGCCGCCCCCGCGGGCGAATGGATGCGCTACCCTGCGGCTGAACGCGTCGTAGCCCTGGGCGACCTGCACGGTGATCTCCAGTCCACCCGCAAAGCACTGCGGCTCGGCGGCGCGATCGACGAGCAGGACCGCTGGATCGGCGGGCGGCTGGTTGTCGTACAGACCGGCGACCAGCTGGATCGCGGCGACGAAGAACAGGCGATCCTGGACCTGTTGGCGCGTCTGCAGACGGAGGCTGCGGCAGCCGGCGGCGCGGTCCACATCCTGAACGGCAATCACGAACTGATGAATGTACGCCTGGATCTGCGGTACGTCACCGAGGGCGGGTTCCTCGATTTTGCCGAATTCGCTCCGCCCGAAAGCGGGTGTGACTCGTTGCTGCTCGCCTACCCGCCCGAGCAAAGAGGTCGCGTGGCCGTGTTCCGCCCCGGCGGCCGCTATGCCCGGCAGCTCGCGCAGCAGGATCTGTATGTCATCGTCGGCCGGACCCTCTTTGTCCACGGCGGAATTACCCTGGCGCACCTCGAATACGGGCTCGACAAGCTCAACCGGCAAGTGAAAAACTGGATCGTCGGCCGGGGAGACTGCCCGCCCCTGATCCATACCGGAGAAAGCCCTACCTGGGAGCGGATGTACTCGGATGAACCCGACAGCACCGATTGCGCGATGCTGGCCGCGGTCCTCGAAGCCCTGGACGTCGACCGGATGGTTGTCGGGCACACGGTGCAGGAGGGCGGCATCGATACGCACTGCCAACAGCAGGTCTGGTGCATCGACGCCGGCATGTCGAAGCACTATGGGGGACCTGTCCAGGCGCTGGAAATCTCGGGCGGATCCGCACGCGTTCTGCGCTGACACACCCCATCGAAAACCCTGATTCGACGGGGATTCCTGTCAAGCCGCTCTCGCGGCGGCCGATGCGGATTGCAGGAGCGGCCCACACCCGGTGGACCGCCGTGCATCTCTCGCGGTGAAAGCGCTGCCTCTTGAAGCGAATCGTCTCGATCCTGTCGGTATCCCTGCTTGCGGCCGGTCTGGGCGCAGGCACATGGCTGATTTCGAGCCCGCCGGGCTTCATGGCTCACCGCACTCCCTCGAATCCCGCGGTCCTGGCGGCCCGATCGCCGGGGGGTTCCGTATGGGCGCCCCTGACGGACCCCGATACCCTGGTCGGAACCATGGGCAGCGCCGGATTGTCCACGGGCTGGACCTCGCTGGACGGCGGATCGATCCGCGGACCGCAGATGGCAATCGAAGCCCTCGACGAAAAGACCTGGCGGGTCGACCTCGAGATTCCCGGATTCCACTACGAACCGATCTGGAGCGCGGGACGCCGCGCCGGGCGTGTGCTGTTGCCCGGCGAACACCTGTTGCGGCGCGCGGGCATGCCCGAGGTACCGATTCTGGCGGCAAACCTGCCGATCCCGGCCGGCGCCGATCTGGAAGTGAAGGTCGTGCGCCACGAGGTCGCCGAGTTCTCGACCGCCCCGGTCGTCCCCTCGCTGGGGCATTTGGAGCGGGACCGCGATCCGGCCACGGCGCCGGTCGTATTTTCGGATTTCTACGCTTCCGGTGGCGTCTGGCCTCCCGGACCCTACGTGCTGGGCGAGTCCTTCCGACTGCGAGACCAATCGGGAGTGAATCTGCGCCTGCAACCGGTGCGCTACGATGCGGGCTCGGGCAAGCTGCTCGTCAGCCGCATTCTCCGCCTGGAGATCACCGCGCGGGGCGGATCGCCGACCAAATCGATCGGTGCCTCCACGAGCAGCGAGTTTTCGCAGGTGTATGCCGAAGCATTTGCGGCACAAGCGCCCTCGGCGAACGAGAAGTACGCTCCCCTGCCGACGCGTGGCCGCCTGCTGCTGGTTTCAAATCCGGCGTTCATCGATGATCTGGAGCCGCTGCTGGAATGGAAGCGCCGGCTCGGGATCGATGCGCAGGTCGCCAGCACGGCCCAGACCGGCACGACCGCCGAGGAGATTACCAACTACTTGCGCGGCAAGTTCCAAGAGGCGGCCGGACTGACCTGGGTCATCCTGGTCGGGGACCATGCCGCCATCCCGCCGCACGTGGGGCGATACGACGGCTCGGACTCGGACAGCCGCTATGCCTTGCTGGCAGGTGATGACGAATATCCCGATATCTACGTGTCCCGGATCCCGGCCCAGACGTCGCAGCAGGTGGCAACGCAGGTCAGCAAGTTCATCGCGTACGAAAAGTTCAACGACGGAGGCGACGGGAAGTGGCTGCGCCGGGCCGTGGGCATCGGCAGCGATGAAGGTGTGCCGGCCGACTTCGAACGTCTCGAGAATCTGCGCGCCGACCTGCTCGACTACGGGTTCGACACGGTCGACCGGCAATACCAGAGCCTCGGCGGCAGCCGCACCGGCATTCGGACCGCTGTCGAGGAGGGGTGCTCGCTGATCAACTATCTCGGGCATGGGACCGGCACCTCGTGGGTCAGCGTCCCCTTCACGAACCTGGACGTCGCGCGACTGGCCAATGGCTCACGCTGGCCCTGGGTCGTGGATGTCTCCTGTTCCAACGGCGATTTCTCATTGGATCCGTGTTTCGCCGAGTCGTGGATGCAGGCCGGGACACCGAACCAGCCGCTGGGCGCCATCGCCGTCGTTTCGGCCACCTCGCCGACCCCCTGGGTCCCCCCCACGGTGATGCAAACCGAGATCGTCGAGCTTCTGGTCCAGGAGCGGGCCACATCGATCGGTTCGCTCTACTACGGCGGTCTGATGAAGGTATTGGATCTGTACTCCGGACTGCCCGTAGCCACTCGGGTAATGGAGCAGAATGTGGTATTCGGGGACTGCTCCCTGCAGGTACGCACCGCACCACCGGGGATATTCGAGATCCTCGACACTTCCACCCTGCCGGCCGGCGCCTCGAACTGGACGCTGAAGATCGCGGCGGCGGGACAGGAGGTCGCCGGCGCGCGGGTGGCCCTGACCGGCGGCGGCATTCTCTATGGATCGGGCCAGGCCGACAGCTCGGGCCAGGTCGCGGTCGTACTGGCGTCCTCTCCCGCGACGGGTCAGGATCTGGACGTGACCATTTCGGGATTCAACATGATCCCCTACCTGGGCATCGTGGAGGTCGGCAGCAACGGGGTCGCGCCCGTCGAAACGGAACCGGAAACGAACGGGACTCCACCGGCCACCGTGCGCCTGCTGGGTAATCGCCCCAACCCCTTCAACCCGACCACACGCATCGAATTCGAATTGCCCGCCTCGACGCGGGTGCGCCTCGGGATCTACGATATCCGGGGCCGGCGCATCGCACAATTGATGGACGGGAATCTGCCGGCGGGACGACACCAGGTCGTTTGGAACGCAAGAGACGCCGTGGGGCGCGAGGTAGCCAGCGGCGTCTACCTGTATCGACTGCAGACGCAGCAGGGCTCTTTCACCGGCCGGATGACTCTCGCCAAATAGGGAACTCAGTCCTGGTCGATTGTCTCGCGATACTCGATGCCCCGCTCCGCCAATCCTTCCAGCAGGTAGGCGCAGCAGCCCGGCACGCGACCCAGGTACTCCGGCGGCGAGATCCCCGTCTTCGTGTACTTCCCCTCGACCAGCATGCGCAAGGCCATGGTCGCGGTATAGCCGGTCGTGCGCGCCATACTCGTGATGTCCCTTTGAGCATCGTAGAAATCCAGCATGTCGTAGCGGTAGCGTGTCGGCCTGCCATCCTGCACTCCGGCGATGTGGATCTGCAGCAGCGTAAATTCGTTTTCGCCCTTTTCCAGCTTCCACATCGGGAACAGCAGCTCGGCGGTCACATCGAGGGGTCGTATCCGGTGGCCTCGCACCTCGATCTCTTCCTCATTGAAAAACCCGCACTCGCGCAGCACGGCCATTCTCTGGATGTGACCGGGATAACGCAGCGTCTTTTCTTTCATGTTCGGCGCGTCCAGGGTCGTCAGCAGCGAGCGCAGGCCATCGGTGTTGAAGGCCTCCAGAGTACCGACCTGGGGAAACTCGATCAGTTCGGGATCGGAGAGCGCCGCGCGGGTGACCAGCGTACCGTTCTCGACATAACGCGCCGGGCGCGTGTATTCCTCGATCACGTCGATCGGCGAAAATACGGCCTTGTACTCCCAGGGCCAGGTGCGCACGACCGGCAGGCCGCCGACGTAGACCAGCAGATCGTTGACTTCGTCCAACCGGCGCGCCGCACGTCCCACGAGCGCGCTCCCCATGCCCGGGAAGACTCCGCAATCCATGATCGCGGTCACACCCTGTTTCCGGGCCAGGGAATCCAGCTCGAACGGATCTTCGGGGAAGAACGCGATGTCGACGACATTCTTGCCGGCGTGCAGAATCGCTTCGAGAGTGCGGAACCCCAGAAATCCAGGTACCGCCGAAACCACGTAGTCGTAGTCGGCCACCAGCTTTGTGACGTTCTGCGGCTGCGAAAGGTCGGCCTCCCGGGGGGTGATCGCTGCGCGCGTCGTCAGGTTGCGCAACGCCAGCGGGTCGATGTCGGCAACGGTGACATCGAAGCGATCGTCCGCGGCCAGATCGATGGCCATCGGACCGCCGACCAGGCCGGCTCCCAGTACGATAATTTTCATGGGATGTTCTCCCGGCTCAGAGGTCGGATTCGCCCTCTTCGGCCAGCGAGCGCGCCCAGCCCAGCTCGCACGAGGCGGTGGCGCGACTCAGGGCCCAAAACGTTTCCAGGTGGGTGTACCGATCCGTATCGGCCTGCTTGAGGCTCTCCGCCGCAGCCGCTTCGAGGCTCGACCAGACCCGGCCTGTTTCTGCTGCGGCGGTTTGCAGATCGCGCAGCACAGCCATACCGAAGGACGCCGGGTCGACCTGTTGGGATACCGGTACCGGCTCGCCCGAGACCGCCATCACGGTCGTAAGCATCGCCGTCGCAATCTCCAGGATCCACATCACGTCTTCCTGATGCGGACCGGCGTGGATGCCCGCCAGAACGCCCTCACCGCAGGCTGCGATGCGTTCGAGGTCCAGGCCGTGTTTCGCGGCCGCGGCCTCGAGTGTTTCGAAGCGGGCCTGAGCGGTGCGCGCCAGTTCCATTGCCTGGCGCGCATCGCTCCGTGGAAGTCCGGAAGTGTCGGTCACGGAATCAGCTTTCGATTTCCGACAGCAGGGCCTTCTTGAGATCCTTGTTCGCGGGTTTCTTACCGAACCACACGGTCCACAGCGCCTGTGCGAAACTCTTGTTCTCGATGGTGCCAACGGTTTCACCGTTCAATTCGGTGGTCAGACCCCGCTCGGGACAGTAGTCGAAGATGATTCGATCCTGGTCCTGCGCATCCCGCGTGAAATAGTTCTGGAACGTCTCCAGGTCCGCATCGAACGCCGAAGTGTCGTCGTAGTTCGCATCAATCCCCTCGATGAAGGCGTTGATCAGCTTTTCGCGCGAGAAGCCGCGTCGCAGGTCCATCTGCAGACGCTTCGGCCCGTCCAGCATCACCAGGCCCAAACCCGCATCCTCACCCAGTTCGGTCCCCTCGGGCATGTACGAAACGATCGTGTAGACATCCACCTTCAGGAAGGTCTTCTCGCGCAGGCCGACGCCCGTGGCAACCAATTTTACGCTGCCGGTCACTTCACCGACCTCGATCGTATCGGGATATTCGGTACCGCTCTTCTTTTCGACGATGGCGGATGCAATGGCGGGGATCAGCAGCAACAGGGCTGCGCCCGGCAGGATCCATTTCGTAGTGGTCTTCATGGCATGACTCCCGGTAGGAGAAACGGCTCCCCCTTCGGAAGCCCTGACGAATTGATACCGCCGCCATTGAACCGTGTTCCGGTCCTTTTGTCCAGATCCGACCCGGCGTGACTTCACTCGCTTTCGGCTAAGGCGAACCTTACCCGCCCCGAGGCTTCGCCTTACCAAAGATCACAGATTCGCCTCAATCAACTCCACGACGCGCCATTCCGATACCTGACAAGGAACAACGAGGCAGGTCAAGGACGACCTGTCGCGACACGACAGCCGCCCGGATCGCGCTTGATTCGACAGCGAATCAGTCACAGCGCGACTGGAGAGGAACTCGCCCTGCTTCCCCCGGACGGTCCTGCGAGAAGAATGTTGGTTGCCATGAGACGCCCGGCAAGGCTGCTGGCCTTGACCCTCATGCTTTGCCTCAACTGCACCACTGCTTTTGCGCTCGGCACTCCGGCTGGAACCGAGCTCATCAGTCAGGCAGTGATGACGTACACGCAAAGCGATGTTGATTTCACGACGCCAAGCAACTGGTCGACCGTTCAGGTCGACGAGGTGCTCGACTTCGTCGTGGAATGGCAGGACGCGGCCGAGCTGCCCGTCTTCGTCGGCGATCTCGACGAGCCCCTGACCTTCCGCCTGCTGAACACCGGCAACGGCAGCCAGATTTTCCACCTGACCGGCCTGACCGCATTGGCCGGTGACGACTTCGACCCGGAAACGCTGCGCATCTATCTCGATACCGATACGGACGGCCGCTTCGACCCCAGCCGCGACGAGCTCTATGTTCAGGGCGTGAACGATCCCGAACTCGTCGCCGACCAGTCGCTGGTCCTGTTCCTGGTCTGCGATATGCCGGTCGAGGCCCCGGCCGGAGCACAGGGTTCATGCAAACTGGCGGTCGGATCGAGCCTGGGCTATGGCGCCCCCGGCACCGTGATCCACGGCGCGGGCGACGGAGGTTCTGACGCCGTAATCGGCCGCAGCGGCGGATTCGGTGAAGTCACCGGCGCCTACGAGGTCGTCACCGTCTCCGTCGACCTGGAGAAGTCGGCTACGGTGCGGAACCCCGATGGCGGCGACCTGCCGGTCTCGGGCGCGATCATCACCTATACCCTGCGCATGACGGTGACCGGGACGGGCACTGCGCGCAGCCTCGTCCTGTCCGACCCCATCCCCGATCACACCACCTACATCCCGGCCTCGCTCACGCTGAACGGATCCATCCTGACCGACACCAAGGACGCCGACCCGGGCGACATCGACGAGACCAGCACGAGTACCGTGTTCGTCGCGCTCGGCGACGTACCTGCCGGGGCGTCCCCCCAGACCATCACCTTCCAGGTAAGGATTCAATAATGGAGAGGCCATTGATTGCTTTGAAGGAAATTGCGAAGGAACCCCGAACAGGAGGAAACGCGATGAAGCAACTGATCTGGACAGTACTGATTCTCGCGCTGCCGGCCCTTGCGGCGGCCGATGACAGCCTCGATGGCGGCACGATCGAGCTGAGCTCGACCGCCGAGATCGAGACCCACGAAACGCTGGCCGACGGGACACAGGTTACCCGGCGCCTGCTGGCGACGAAGGTCATTCCCGGTGATGAGGTGATCTTCACGCTGCAGTACCGCAACTACGGTCAGGAACCGGCTGAGGACGTCTTCATCACCAATCCCATCCCGAAACACATGGAGTTCCAATCGGCAGATACCCCGCCGGCCGGAGCCCGGGTCACCTATTCGATCGACAACGGCCGCAGCTTCGGGGAGCTGGCCGCCCTGCGTGTACCGGCCACGAACGGGAGCGACCGTCCCGCCCTGGCTTCGGACTGCACGCACATCCGCTGGACGTTCGACGAACCACTGCAGCCCGGCGCGACCGGATCAGTGGCTTACACCGCCCTGCTGCAATAGCAGAGGGCACAACTGCAGGAGGCAGAAATGCAACGGAACGCAAAACTGATCGCTCTGATGATGACGATCCTGATCGCGGGCTCGGCTCAGCTGGCGCTGGCCACCGGCACGCCCTCGGGAACGACCATCGGCAACACCGCCACCGTCGACTTCACGGTCGGCTCCGTGGCACAGACCCAGATCGCCAGTAACACGGCCACCTTCGTGGTCGACAACCGCGTCGATCTGACCGTAGCGGTCCTGGACGGCGGCTCGGTCAACGTAGTCCCCGGAGCCACGGGCATGTACATGACCTGGTCGGTTACCAACACCGGTAACACGGTGCAGGATTACGCGCTGAGCAGCCTGGCCGACGCCGCCGACGACTTCGACGCCACGGGCGTTGCCATCTATGTCGACGCCAACGGCAACTCGACCTACGAGCCGGCCACGGACACACAGACCTACGTGGACGAACTGGCGATGGACACGTCGATCACGGTCTTCGTGGTCGGTGACATTCCCCTGGCCGCGGCCGATGCCGAGGTCGCCAACTACAACCTGGTCGTGCAGACGGCCGCCGGCGGCGGCGTGGGCGCTGCGGGCGCAGCCATCGCCGCGGACGACGCCGCGATCGCCGACGATCCGAACACCGTCCAGATTGTGTTCGCCGATGGTGCCGGTACTGCCGACGCCGCGCAGGACGGACGCTTCTCGGCCGTGGACCAGTTCCTGGTCGTCTCCGCTGCCCTGACCGTGACGAAAAGCTCGGCCGTGGCCAGCGATCCGTTCAACGGCCTGGTCAACCCGAAGGCCATCCCCGGCGCGATCATGGGCTACAACCTGACCGTGGCCAACACGGGCGGCGCCGATGCCGACAACGTGGTCGTCGCGGATGCGATCCCGGCCAACACCGCCTTTGTGGTCGGCTCGGTCATTTCCAACCCGCTGGGTGCCGGCGTCACGTTCTCGAACGATGGCGGCACGACCTGGACCTACATCCCGGCCGACAGCGGCGACGGCAGCGACCCGAATGTCACGCACGTGCGCGTGAACTTCGGCACCGTGGCCGGTGCCGGTTCGGTGCAGGCCGATTTCCAGGTTCTCATCCAGTAGCAACGACAACACTCGGAGCCGGTCCCGACGGACCGGCTCCGATCTGGGCAGGTATGATTTGACGACTCGCTTCGGCATTGCGGTAGGAACACCGATCCTCCTGTTGGGTCTCCTGTTCGTGGGAGGCCCTGCGGTCGGTCAGGTTGTTGCGCCGACAACGCCCGGAGCCAGCATCGTCAATACCGCCCAAGTGAGTTTCGCGGCCGGTGACCGTGACGATCGGGTCGCCGTATCCAATACAGTGGCCCTGACCGTCGCCTCGCCGGCCACGAATGCGGTTCTCGAATTGATGCGTATCGCGGCCCCCACCCGCGGCGCCGTCGCCTTCCCCGTCGCACCGACCGACTACAGTGCCAGCGGCCTTCCCGAGGGTCCCTGGCTGGCCTTGCCGCCCCCCCGCGAGGGCGACGATCCGATCGATCTGGGAACGCCCGTACCGTTGGTTGCCGGCGATCGTTTTCGCCAGGGCGAAGCCGTTTTCCTGAGTGTGGAGGACGCCGACCAGAACCGGGACGCCGGGGTGCGGGAAACGGTGTTGGTCGAGGTCTTCCAGGCTGCGAACGGCGACCGGGAATTGTTGAGATTGCTGGAAACGGAACCCGCCAGCGGGATCTTCACCGGATACCTGCAGTCCGACCGCAACACGGCCATGCAAACGCGCGACGGTCTTTTCTCCGTCGAACCCGGCGCACCGATCCGCGCCGAATATGTCGATGTCCAGGATGCCACGGACCGGGCCGAGGCGACCGGCGTTTTCGATCCACTGTGCCGTGTCTTCGACTCGCGCAGCGGCGAACCCATCGACGGTGCTCGGATCACGCTGCTGGAATCCACCACCGGACTGCCGGCCCGCGTCCTGGGCGATGATGGCGTGAGTGCCTTTCCCGCCAGTATCACGACCGGCCGTTCATTGCTGGACGACGGCGGAATCTCGTACGATCTCGACGACGGCACCTACCGCTTCCCACGAGTGCAGCCGGGCGAATACATCCTGCAGGTCGAGGCTCCGCCGGGATATCTGGCTCCATCCCGGCTGGCGATCGATGCCCTGCGGGATGTACCCGGCTCTCCCTATCAGCTGCATGCCGAAGCCAGCTATGGGGCACCATTCCTGTATTCGGGCGAAGAGCCGCTGAGGGTCGACGTGCCGCTGGACGTGCTGAACACCGATCTCTTCGTGACCAAGGCGGCGGCCAAGCCATCGGCGGCCATCGGTGACTTCGTCGAGTACCTGGTCACGGTTCAGAATCGCAGTGACGATGACGCCGAAGACCTGACGCTCTACGACGAGCTGCCTGCCGGATTCCGCTATCGATCCGGATCCACACGGCGCGGCGAGGAAGCCTTTGCCGACCCCTCCGTATCGCCTGACGGCCGCACTCTGGGATGGACCGTTCCGGAGCTGGCAGCGGGCGACGAGATCCAGGTCCGCTACGTGACCGAGGTCGTACCGGGCGCACGCGCGGGTGAAGCCGTCAATCGGGCCTGGGCGCGCTGGGCACAGATACGATCGATGACCGCCAGCGCACGCGTTCGGGTCGTACCGGATCTCTTCGGCGAGACCTGTACCCTCCTGGGCAGGGTCACGACGTCGAGGTGCCCGGGTGATTCGTTGTCCACTGCCGGCACCGACACGCTTGCTACGCAGGGGATCGCCGGCGTACGAATCCTCCTTGAATCGGGCGCTTTCGCCGTGACGGACGCCCAGGGCCGCTACCACCTGTCCGGCATCCTCCCGGGAGCCCATGTCGTCCAGATGGATCTGGCCACACTGCCTGCGCGCTACGCCGCCGGCGCCCGCTCACCGGACCCGCACAAGGCCGAACACCCCTATGCCCGGATACTGGATCTGCAGGGCGGGACCGTGTGGCGGACGGATTTCGAGGTCCACCTGCGCCCGCCCACCGAGGGCAACATCGCATTGGATCTGGCCACGACCCTCGAGCGCGATCGATTGACGGCCCGAATCGAGCTGGGCGGTGCCGGAGTGCCCCTGCGCAACGTCCGGTTGACGGCGCTGCTTCCGGACGGCGTGCGATACGAGCCCGGGACCTCCCGCCTGGACACGCTGCCCATTGCGGATCCGGAGAATCACGGCAGCGTACTGGTTTGGCGTTTGGGAGACGTACAGGGTGATTGGGCGCAGCGGCTGGATTTCGGAGCCCGCGCCGATTCGACTTCGACGCGGTCCAGTCTCGAACTGCAGGCGTTGGCTGTATTCGACTCCCCGCAACAAAGAAATTGTCGGACGGAGCCGGCGCGCACGATCGTCAATCTGGTGCCCGAAACGCGGCACATCCGGCAACCCGAGATGGTACTGCACCCGCAGTTTCCGTCCCTGAGCGCCGAGTTGTCGGCGGAGGACCGGGCGCGAATCGATTCGCTGGCGACAAGACTCGAGGGCCTGGAAATCAGCAGCATCCAGGTCACCGGACACTCGGACAGCCAGCGCATTCGTCCCGGTGCCCACCCGGTCTACACGGACAACCGGGTACTCTCGTTGGCCCGTGCGCATGCGGTCGGCGACTACCTGGCAGCGCACCTGGGGCTTGACCCCGGACAGATGTCCGTGCAGGGAATGGGCCCGTCGCAACCGATCGCCGACAACTCGACGGTCGAGGGCCGCGCCCGCAATCGGCGCGTGTCGCTACAGGTGATGTCCGAGCGCACACTCCACGTCCTGCCGGAAGAGCCGGTCCGGGATCATCACCGGCAGCAACTCGAATTGAAGGGTCTGCGACCGGGAGAAGATTGGCCCTCGGCTGAAAACTCGACAGATGACCTACCTCCCGCCGCGCCGGTATTCGATGCAGCCTGGCTCGCTGCAGCCTCGCCCGGGCGCTCGATTCTTTGGCCGACCGAAGGCCATCTGCCTCCGTTGCCCACATTGAAAATCGCCGTGCTGCACCTCCCCGGCGATCAGGTAGTGGTGCGATTGAACGGAGCGGCGGTCGGACCGCTCGCCTGGGCGGGCACGGAAGTCTCGCCGAATGGGAACACGGCCCTGAGCCGTTGGAACGGTGTCGATCTGGTGGAGGGCGACAATGCCCTCGAGATCACCTGGTACGATGGCACCGGTGGGGTCGTCGAACGCGAGCAGCGGTCGATCCACTATTCCGGTCCTCCCGTCTATGCCGAGTGGGTACCCGCGCTGTCGCGCCTGGTCGCCGACGGCAAGACACCGCCTGAGATCGCCGTACGATTGAAGGATGCGCAGGGATACCCCGCACGTGAGGGCGTGGTCGGCCAGTACTCCGTGGGCGCACCCTTTCTGGCCCTGCGCGATCGCAATGCCGAGGATCGTCGCTCACTATCGGGATTGCAGGACCGACGGCCGAGCTACCTGGTCGAAGCCGGCGGCATCGCGCGATTGCGACTCGAGCCCACTTCCCAGGCCGGCGAGGCTCTCGTTACACTGCCACTGCTGGATCACGAGGAAGAGATGCGCGTCTGGCTGAAGCCGCAGGATCGCGACTGGGTCCTGGTCGGTCTGGCCGCAGGCACCGCGGGATACGCGCAGGTTTCGGGGAATCTCGAAACCTTCCGCGCCGCCGACGGCGACGACGGCTTCTATCGTGAGAACCGCCTCGCCTTTTTCGCCAAGGGCCGCCTGAAAGGCACCTGGTTGGCGACGATGGCCTACGACAGTCGCAAACCGGGCGCGGGGCCTGAAACGAACCTTTTCGCCGCCATCGACCCGGACGCCTACTACACCGTCTACGCCGACGCGGTAACCGAAGGCCAGGAGGCTCCCAGCGCCGAGAAACTGTACGTAAAACTCGAGCGCGAGCAGTTCTATGCCCTGTTCGGCGATTTCCAGACCGGCCTGACCGTGACGGAACTCTCGCGGTACCAGCGCACCCTGACCGGCGTAAAATCGGAACTGCAACGCGGCAATTTGGGCTACACCGCCTTTGCCAGTCGCACCCACCATGCCTACCTGCGCGACGAGATCCGCGGTGACGGCACTTCCGGTCTGTACCGCCTGTCCAGACAGCAGATCGTCACGCATTCGGAGAAGATCACTCTCGAGGTACGCGATCGATTCCGCAGCGAAATCGTCCACTCGCAGCGCACGTTGACACGATTCATCGACTATGAGATCGACTACGCCGCCGGTACGATCCATTTCAAGGAACCGGTCACCAGTCAGGACCAGGATCTGAACCCGCGCTGGATCGTGGCCGAGTACGAGACCTGGGACGAGAACCAGTCCGCCGTCTCGGTAGGTGGCCGCGCCCACGTGCGCCCACGCGGCGGACCCGTCGAGGCCGGTGCGACCGGGATCCGGGAAGGCGACACCGGTCCCGGCGGCGGCGATCTGCTGGGTCTGGATCTGCGCTGGGACCTCGGTCCGGCCACGCGCTGGAAGACCGAGGCGGCCTGGACCAACACCGATGCGGAGGGCGAACACCAGGCCTTCTGGTCCGAACTCTCGCGACACGCCGGTACGCTGCAGGGTCGCGCCTACTTCCGGGAACTGGAATCGGGCTTCGGTCTGGGCCAGATCCGCGGCGGACAGGTCGGCACGCGCAAACTGGGCGCCGAGGGTAGCTGGCGCCTGCGCCAGAGCATGCGCACCGACGTCGTCCTGTACCGCCTGGACAATCTCGTCGCAGCAGCCGAACGCCGTGTGGCCGAGATGAAATGGAGCTGGCAGAGCCGTCGCCTGCGCACCAATCTGGGACTGCGTCACGCGGGTGATTCCCTGGCCGGCGGACACGAGAACATCTCGAATCAGCTCGTGACGGGGACTTCGTTGCAGCTTTGGCAGCATCGCCTGCGCCTTCAGGCGGGCCGCGAGCAGTCGTTGGGATCGAACGACAACAACCCGGATTTCCCGACCCGCTCGACCCTGGGCGTGGAATTCGAGGCGTTGCGCAACCAGACCCTGTTCGCCACCCAGGAATGGGTCCACGGCCAACCGGCCGATCGCAGCAGCCTGCGCCTGGGCATGAAGACCGCACCCTGGACCGGGGCCCAGTTCCTGACTTCGCGGCAGGACGAAATGACCGAGGCCGGACGCCGCGTATTCTCGAATCTGGGAATGAAGCAGACCTGGCGCATCAACGAGGCCTGGAGCGTCGACGGTGGTTTGGATCACGGGTGGTCGGACGGAAGCCGCGCCGCCTCCGATTCGGCGGCGACTTCGCCCTTCGCTACCACCGCATCGAGCGGGTCCGAGGATTTCACCGCCGTCAGTCTGGGTGCCGCCTGGCGCGGCAAGAGCTGGCTGTGGGATCAGCGCGCCGAGTACCGCAACTCGTGGGACGAAGACAAGTGGGGCCTGTACGGCGGCTTGTTCGTCGAGCCCACCGCGGCGACGGGACTGCTGGCCAGCCTGAAACTGCAGGGCAACGACCGTCGCGACGGCGGTCACCAGACGCACCTGGATCTGGGGCTGGGCTGGGCCTGGCGGCCGCAGGAATCACCCTGGTTGTTGCTCCAGAAATTCAACTTCCGCACGCAGGATGTTCGTGACGCGGTGTTTGCCGGTGAAAACTGGCGCATTGTCCAGAACGCGAATCTGACCTGGAGGCACTCCCGTTGGCTGCAGATCTCGGGGATGTACGGTGCCCGCTATCAGCGCGAGTTCCTCTCCGGGCGCCGCTACGACAGCTTCACCGATCGCACCGGGCTGGAGGCTCGCACATTCTTCCGTCGGCGATGGGATGCCGCCGTGCACGCAAACTGGCTGCACGGATGGGGCTCGGGGGTCGGCAGGTGGAACAGCGGCGCAAGTTGCGGGTACCGCCTGCTCGAGGACGTTTGGCTGAGCCTCGGCTACAACTTCGCCGGCTTCGTCGACCACGATCTGACGGCCGGCGAGTACACCGCGCACGGACCCTACCTGCGCTTCCGCATTCGTTTCAACCAGGAGTCGACTCGTGCGATGCTGCATTGATCACAGACTCCCTTGGATCCCGGTTGCCGCACTGTTGGCGATCGCGTTGCTGGTCGGCGCCGAAACCGCTCGGGCGGGCACGCCGCTATCGCTGTACCGCACCCACGCCGGGGCGGTCGACTACGTAGGCACCGGCGGCACCTTGCGCACGTCCTCGAATTCCGGCGATGCCTGCGCCGTCGGCGGTTCGGACAGCGGTCTGCTGAGCGGCATCCCGGCCGGAGCTTCGGTTGAGGCCGCCTATCTGTACTGGGCCGGCTCCTACTCGAATAACGGGTGGTCGACGCAGACGATGCCGGACCAGGATGTCGTCTTCGATGGTCAGGCAGTACAGGCCGACCGGATCTTTACCGAGACTTTCAGCTACAACGGCAACGACTACGATTTCTTTTCCGGCTTCGAGGACGTGACCGCCCAGGTCGCGGCCAAGGGCAACGGCGTCTACACCTTCTCCGGACTGAGCGTCAATACCGACTGGCCGCACTGCCCCGTGCAGGCCGTTGTGGCCGGCTGGTCATTGATCGTCGTCTACAACCAGCCGGGCGGACCCAACCAGATCGTAAACATCTATGACGGGTTCGAATACTACCGCGGCGGCGAGATTTCCTTGACGATGAACAATTTCCGCATCGCCGCCAGCGGCATCAGTGGTCAGGCCAGCCACTTGACCTGGGAGGGCGATTCGGAGAACTCGAACGCGCTGGGCGGATTCAGCGAAAGCATGCTCTTCAATGGCACGGCGTTGTCCGACGGCTACAATCCGGCCAACAACCAGTTCAACTCGACGATCAATGTGCTGGGCAGCACATCCGAATGGGGCGTGGATTTCGACGTCTACGATATTGGCCCGCTGCTGCACGCGGGGGATTCGAGCGCAACGGCGGTGTACCGCTCGGGGCAGGACCTGGTCCTGCTGTCGGCCGAGGTGATCGCGGTTTCGAACGCGCCCAGCGCCAACCTGTCGCTACGCCTCTCGACTCCCTCGACCCTGGCCGTCGATCGCGATGGGTTGATCCGCGTCGATGTGAACAATGCCGGTCCCAGTGAAGAATCCGGTCCGGTGCAGGTGACGGTTACACTTTCGTCCGACCTGACCGTGCTGGGTGCCAGTGACGGCTGGTTGATGGACTCCTCCTCCGCGCCGACCTTCGTTTTCCGCGCGCCGTCGTCCCTGCCGGCCGGATCGACGCAGGGCTTTGACCTCCAGGTACGACCGACGTTCTCCGCCGCCGGAAGCCAAACGGTGTCCGGCACCGTGTCCGGCGTGGAGTTCGACTACGACCTCGCCGACAACAGCGACTCCCACACCTTCACCGTCGACGGTCTGCCCGCCGAAGTCGTGGCCGTACAGTTTACCGAGGTCCAGGACGACCCGGTCAACGGCACCTCGAATCCCAAGGCCATCCCCGGCGCCCATCTCCTCTACACGGTGGAAGTATCGAACCAGTTGCCCAGTGATGTGGATGATGGATCGGTAGTGCTGACCGTCCCCGTTCCGGTGGGCACTTCGCTCTGCGTCGAGGATATCGACGGAGCCGGATCGGGACCGGTCCTGTTCCAGGACGGCTCCCCGACGAGCGGACTGGTCTTCGACTACCGGGGCCTGCGCAATCGCCGGGATGACCTGCAGTTCTCACGCAACGGTCGAAATTGGCGCTATCGTCCCCGCATCGACGCGAACGGCTGCGACAAGCAGATCACGCACCTGCGGATCACTCCGGGGGGTGTGTTTCCCGCCCTCGGACCGTCCGGAGCGCCCCGATTTACGCTCAAATTCCGTGTCCTGCTGCGGTAACACGGATCCGAGGATCCTGACCGCCCGGTGCCCGAAAATTTGCCGTTTCCTCACCACTCCTGGCATACCCACGACCCGCGGATTGCAACTCGTTCCCGCACTGCGTGTTACCATCTTCTCCAGGGGCCGATTCCGGCACGCCACTTGATACCCGTCCCCCGGATCCAACCACCTTCTCCGGGAGAAGCGAATGCTGTCCCTGATCGCGATCGCCAAAAACGAGGCCGCCGAAATCACGGCCTTTCTTGAACACCACCGCGACCTCTTCGACGAGATGGTGCTCGTGGATACCGGCTCCACGGACGACACGGTCGCCTTGGCCGAGGCCGCCGGCGCTCGTGTACTGCACCACGAGTGGGATGACGATTTCGCTGCCGCGCGCAACGCGTCGCTTGCCGCGGCGACGGGCGACTGGGCCTTCGTCCTGGATATCGACGAGCGCATCGCGCGTTCTGATTTTTCCACGCTTCGCGAAGCGACCCTCGGGTCACGCGACCACTGCTACCTCTGTGCCCAGTGGAACTACTACAACCGGCAGGAGCATCAGGAGTGGCAACCGGTCAGCGGTCGCTATCCGGACGAGGAACGCGGACAGACCGGCTTTTTCGCCGCCGAGCAGTACCGCCTGCTCCCGGTCCGCGACGGCCTCTACTGGGAAGGCCGCGTGCACGAGGATCTCGCGCCCTCGATGGAACGTCTGGGCCTGACCGCCGCCCTGCTCGAGGTCCCGGTTCATCACTACGGCTATGTGGGCAGCAAGGAACACAATGACGCACGCAACGAGTTCTACGGGCGCCTGGTTCGGCGCAAGGTACAGGAGAATCCGGACGATTGGAAAGCGCGACTCGAGTTGGCGTACATCCTGATCCAGGAGGGCCGGGCGCGCGAGTCGATTCCCTGGTTGGAGGAGTTGCACGCCCACCAGGGCGATGGCCCGATCCTCAGCCGCGTGCGCGTGATGCTGGCCAAACTGTATGCCGAGGACGATCGCATCGACGAGGCCCTGCAGGTAATGCAGCGCACCACGCGCGAGAATCCGGATTGGCTCTTCGGCTGGACCGGCCGGCTACAGTTGATGCTTTCGCAGAAGGACTATTCCGCCGCCGAACCGGTGCTGAACGAAGCCAAGCGCCGCTTCGGCGAGGATCCGCTGTTGCTGAAAATCGAATGCCAGATCCTGGTCAACACGCGACGTATCGTCGAGGCGATTCCGGTCGGCCGGCGTGTGACCGAGTTGATTCCCAGCCTGCCGGAGTACGCCTTGATTGCCGACAAATGCGAGGCTCTGGCGCGCAAGGCCGGGATGCTCTAGCGGGCTAGGGATCCAGTTCGATCGATTCGATGCGACTCCAGACCACATGCTCGGGTCGTCCGTCGCCTGCAAAGACCAGGGCCCCGCGATTCCGGATACCCGTGTCCTGCTGCCCCTGCAACACCAGCTCGGCTCCCGACCGAAGCGTCACCCGACAGGTCCCCTCATCCCCCGGTTGCAGACGAACGATCTCGTGCAGCGGAATGTCGTAGTCCAATCCGTCGCGATCCGTGCCGTTGAAGAGGTCCCAGGCAAAGCCCTCGTCCAGATCCAGCACCAGCTGCCCCGACATCGCTTCCCCCTCGTGCGTTCGCAGCGTCCCGGACAGGGTCGCGGCGTGATCATAGGATTCCCGCCCCCGGCCGCTGCCGTGGCCGCTTTCAAAGGTCACGCGCTCGAATCGATTCCAGGGAACGGTGATCTTACCCACTTCCTCGACCTCGATCATGATGCCGCGGTTGTCCGAATTCACATCGTTCGTACCTCGGAGCACCTGAATCCGGCCATCCGTCGTTTCGACACGCGCGGTGTTCTGACGGGTCTTGGAGATCGAGCGGATCCGCCCCATGGGCAATTCCACGTCGTTGCCTTCGTCGTCCTGGCCATCCAGTTCGTCCCGGCTCGTATTCTCCGATTTGTCCCACTGAATGAAGCCCTCGAAGGTGCCGCCGGTCGTCTCCAGTGTGCCCCACAGACGCTCCGCATACGGTTCCTGGTCGACCGGCGCAGGTGAGAATTCGATCCTCGCCAGATCGTTCCAGCGAATCCGTTTCGGCTGGTCCTCCCCGGCCACGTACAGCAGCAGTGGCGAACCGGCGTCGCGTGCATATCCGCCAATCTGATGCCGGGCTCCATCGGCAGTGACAACGAAATCGTCGTCGCCGTCGTGGATCTCGATGGCGCGAAGGTCTCCGAAACGGCTCACAAAAATCAGCCGGCCCAGTACATCGTCATCGTCCTCGTTCAATGCATAAGCCAGTCGATCGAGCAGCCCATGGGTCTTGAAATATTCGTCCCGCTTCAGCTTTTTCATCTCGTCCAGATCCACGTATTCGCCCCAGACGGCATCGCGGTAACCGCTGTGGAACAGATCGTCCCAATACGCTTCCTCATTCTCCCAACGCAGGTAGCCGCTGCGCGATTGGCCCGAGGGCCAGGTCACGGTGGCGTGAATGAAACCGGCCGAGGGGTTCGGTTCGGCGGCAACGCCGGCGGCAACCGAAGCGATCAGCAACATCAGTACGGAAGCCAGCAGCGTTCGATGGATCGTCATGCAATTTCGTCTCCGGAATAGGCGAACGAGGGATACAACACGCCTTCAGACGCGCGAGCGACGGAAAATGTTGCCTCTCAGGAACGGGCCGTCAATTTGGCGCGGACCTCGACCAATTCCTCGAGCAGGAGGGGCCGCAGCGCATCGTCGATGGACTTGCCCGCTTCCAAGGCCTCCCAGGCCGTCCGCTCGAAGATGAAACGGCGATTCTGCTCCATGGCCAAGTAGGGATCGGCCATCGAGAAGGGAACAGGGCAACCGCTCCGCAGCATTTCCTCGGTGCGCTCGAGTGCCCGGGCACCGGTCCCCGGCTCCAGGTGTTCGACGGCGATCTTCGTCCAACAATACCAGGCCGGCAGGTAATGGGGCGCGGCGTTCGCCACCGCCGCGAAGGCCCGAAGTATCTGTGGGTCGCTCCACACCCCGGGCGCCCGGGTCAGCACCCGTGCGGCGTACTGGGCGCAGGCCAGAATCAGCTGTGGGCGAGGTTCGGGGCCCAGTTCGGCGCAAAGCGGCAGCAGCGCCAGCCAGTCGCCCCCGTTGTGGCGCAGCCCGAAACCCGCCAGTCCTTCCAGACGCTCACGAGCCGACAGTTCGACGATGGGCCTCCCCCCGGAGCGCAGGCCCCGGGCCAGTAGCCGTTCGACGATGGTCCGGGCATTGGTGCGGTAGGTGTACGGTTTCATCCGTTCGCGACCGGCATCGGCAATGCGAGCCCGCTCGTCCTCGTGCTCGAGATAGTACAGCAACTTCCCGTTGATATTGTCGCGATTGAAGAGTACCACCGACTCGCCGTCCGTCAGGTAGTCGCGTATATCCAGATTGGTGTCTTCGACGAAGAGACAGGTGCCCGACGCCGTGGCCTCGTAGACCTTCATGTTGATCTCGCCGATCACCGTCTGGTTGACGAAAATCCTCGCCCGCCCCATCCGACGATTGAACTCCTCACGATCGACGAAGCCGCCCTCGATCAGATTCACGGAATCCGGCAACTGGCGCATGCGTTCGTGCACTCGCGCCCGCTCGGCGTGGACCTTCCAGTTCGGATTGCTGCCGCAGTAGACATCGATATCGCGCTCGGCGTGCGGCAGGCCGAATTGTCCGTCCAATCGTGGATCGTACCCCAGCATGGGCAGGGCGATCACGTGGTCGAAACCGGCGGCCCGGTAGATGCGCTCGCCGCGCGTGCCGGTGACCAGCGTATCGACTCTCCAGGCGGCCTCGAGGCAATCGGAAAACGCGAGATACCAGTCACTGATCCAGGCCGAGGTGGGAAACGGAGCGTCCTCGAGACCGCGCGGAATGGTACCGTATTCCGGACGCCACAGTACGAAGAGATCCGGAGTCCATCCCTCCGGCAGCACGGCCAGGATATCGTTCAGGACCGGATTCAGCCCCGTGCGCAGGTCGCTTCCCTCCCAGGCGCCGAAAGTCAGCGTGTCGAAATCGTCAAAGGCCTGCCCCATGTACTCCGACCACTGTGGTTCCAGGAACGGACCCACCAGGATGCGGGGTCTGTCGGTTGCACTCATCGAGATCCTTCTTTTCAGGCCTCTTCCGGCTGTTCGCCGGTCTCCTGGGCGCGCAGGTCCTTGCGCAGGATTTTCATCATGCTGCTTTTGGGCAATTCATCGAGGAACTCCACATACCAGGGCACCTTGTAGGGCGCCAGCTGGCTCTTGCAAAACTCGCGGATTTCCTCGGTCGTCACCGATTGCCCCTCGACCAGGACGAGGAACGACTTGACGGTCTCACCGCGCTTGGGATCGGGGATGCCGATCGTGGCGCACTCCAGGACGGCCGGATGCGAGATCAGCACCGCGTCCACCTCGTCGGGATACACATTGAAGCCGCTGACGACGATCATGTCCTTCTTGCGGCCGACGATCTGCACGTAGCCGTCCTCGTCGGCGATGGCCAGATCGCCGGTATAGACCCAACCGTCGCGCAAGGTCTGGGCCGTCGCCGAGGGACGATTCCAGTAGCCGGCCATGACCTGCGGTCCCCTGATGATCAGCTCTCCGGCCTCGCCGACCGGCATTTCCGAATCCCCGTCCTGGACGTCGACGATCTTCGAATCCGTTCCGGGAAACGGGACGCCCACGGTACCGGGCTTGCGCAGGCCGTTCAGCGGATTGGCATGCGTCACGGGTGAAGTCTCGGTCAGGCCGAAGCCCTCGGTGATCTTGCCGCCGGTCATACGCTCGAATCGTTCCAGTACATCGACCGGCAACGGCGCCGAGCCCGAGAAACAGCCGCGAATACTGGACAGATCCAGCTGGTCCACGCCCGGAAATTCGTTGATCGCGACATAGAGTGCCGGTACGGCCGGAAAAATCGTGACCTTCTGTTTCGTGATACTCTTGACCAGGTCGGAAATGTCACGGGGATTCGGTGCCAGCACGATGTGCATACCGACCAGGATCGGCCAGTTCATCGAAACCGTCATGCCGAAGACGTGGAAGTAGGGCAGACAGCCCAGCAACACTTCCTCTCCCTCGCGCACGAACGGGAACCAGGCGGCGCACTGGCGAGCATTCGTTTCGACGTTGGCGTGTGTCAGCATCGCACCCTTGCTGACCCCGGTCGTACCGCCGGTGTATTGCAGCAGCGCCAGGTCGCCGGGCCGCACTTCGACCGCGGGCGGATTCGGGGCGTGATCGCGCAGCACTTCCTTGAACAAGTGGACACCCGGCTCCCGCTTCACCTTCGCGATCTGTCCGGTTTTGCGCAGCTTCAGCGGAGCCAGGAAGTTCAGCGGGAAGGGCAGATAGTCGGGAATCGAGGTGACAATGACGTGCTCGACCCGGGTCCTGTCCCGGATGCCGCGCAGCTTGCCCATCCACAGGTAATCGAGTGTGATGACGTGCGTCACCCCGGCATCGTTGAACTGATGTTCGATCTCGCGCTCGACGTAGAGCGGGTTCGTGTTGACCACCTGCGCGCCCAGGCGCAGCGTCGCGTAGTAGCCGATCACCATCTGCGGCAGATTCGGCAACCACAAGGCGACACGACTGTTCTTTTCCACTCCCAGATCCGCCAGCCCGGTGGCCAGCCGGTCGACCATCTCGCGCAATCTGGCGTAGGTGAAGGTCTTGCCCTTGAAGCTCAGGGCGGGGCGATCGGCAAAGCGCTCGGCGGACCGGTACATCGCATCGACCACGGTCTGCTCCGAAGCGGGTACCGATGTCGGGACACCCTCTTCGTATTGGCGGTGCCAGACTCGCTCCATGGCGTCCTCCTCTTCTCATTCGTTCCGTCCCTGTTCGATTTCCGAACCTATCACCGCCCGCAATTGGGGACAAGCCGATTTGGCCCGGACGCTCACCGGTTCGGTCCGAAATTTTTTTGTAAGACTCGTCAGCACCGGAAAACGACCGGGGCGAGGGAAGGCCCGGGGGACTCCACCGGGCCGCACGAATCCGGTGTTTCAACGAACGAAACCAGAGGGGGAAACGACATGGGATGGTTCCAGAGATTCCTGATCACGACGGCGGCACTGACCGCCGCAGCGCTTGGATGCAACTTGGCCATGGCCGACGACTTCCTGCCGCCCGAGTTCCGGGGCGACGAACTGACGGTGATGGCCGAATGGGATTTCGTCACCGACTTTACAGTCGACCCGTACAACCACTACAACTACCCGCCCGACCAGTTGGTCACGGTCGGTGATGGCGGGGCACACACGCTGGGCAACGCATTCACCCACGCGCACTTCACCGACACCGTCTTCTGGCGGCCGGGCGAGGCCTTCACGCTCGAAGAACCGGGCCAGATCGACTTCTACCTGGTCAACTGGATCGACGAATACCCCTACAAACACCTCTGGATCCAGATCACCTACGGTGGGCAGGGCACTCCCTGGGTCAACAGTGTCGTCGGCCCGGATCCGATGGACGGCTCGTGGACCAACCCGAGCTACGGCCAGTTGGCCGACATCCTCCCCACCGAACCGGGCCGGCGGGTAGAGTACTGGGTGCTGCAACCGAACCCGGATCGTGAACACATCTATCTCGACATTCCACCGTACACGGACGTTCAGCAGATCCTTGTCGACACGATCTCGACCCCGTCGCCGGTAGCGAGCGAACCGATCACGCTCGACAGCATCAAGGCGCTGTTCCGCTAGAGCCGGTCCACGGGATCGCCCCAGCAGAACAGGCGGTCGCCGCCCGCCCGATCGGGGGATTGGAGGCGGGCGGCGGCCACATCCCGGAAACAGCGAACCCCCGACCGGCTGCAAAGCCGGTCAGGGGTGGTCGAAGTACAGGCTCTAGAGGAATCCCGTCTAGCGCAGCATCTTCCACAGATAGGCGTAGGTCAGGGACCACATGTAGGCTCGTTGGTTCTGGTTCGCAGCGCCGGCGTGGCCGCCTTCGGTGTTCTCGAAGTAGTAGACCGGTTTGTCGTGATCCACGAACCAACGGACCATCTTGCGCGCGTGGCCCGGGTGAACCCGGTCATCCCGGGTCGAGGTCGTGAAGAAGACTTTCGGATAGTCCTTCTTCGCATCCAGATTCTGGTAGGGCGACCAGAATTTCATGAAGTTGTCCCAGTCTTCCGTATCCGGGTTGCCATATTCCGCCATCCAACTCGCTCCGGCCAGTAGCTTGTTGAATCGCTTCATGTCCAGCAGCGGCACCTGGCAAACGACGGCCTCGAACAGTTCGGGACGCTGCACGAAGGTACCGCCGACCAGCAGGCCGCCCTGCGATCCGCCGACGATGCCCAGGTGGCGGGGGGAAGTGATTTTCCGCTGAATCAAATCCTCGGCCACGGCAATGAAGTCATCGAAGTTGTGTTGGTGATTCTCCTGCACGGCTCCCTTGTGCCACTTGGGTCCGAATTCGCCACCGCCGCGGATGTTGGCCAGTACATACACGCCACCGCGTTCGACCCAGGCCCGCCCCGTGGTCCCGCTGTAGCGCGGCCGCATGCTGATCTCGAATCCGCCATAGCCGTACAACATCGTCGGATTCTTACCGTCGGCCTGGAATCCCCGGGGGGTGACCAGGAAGTACGGGATCATCGTCCCGTCCTTGGATTGCGCTTCGTACTGTTGGACCTTCATGCCCTCGGTGTCGAAAAACGCGGGCGAACTCTTGGCCAACTCCGGCTTCCCGTTCTCGCCGACGTAGTACAGGCTCGCCGGTGTCAGGAAGTCGGTATAGGTCAGAAAATAGTCGTCGCTGGAGTCACTGGTCCCGAACACGCCGGCACTGCCCAACCCGGGCAGCGCGACCTCGCTGCGCTTCCAATTCCCGTCCTGGAAGGTCAGTTTGTAGAGGCGGCTGGTGACGTTGTCGAGCGTCGTATACAGCAGGAAGTTCTCGGTTGTCGCCGAGCCGGCCAGGCTGACACGCTCACCGGGCTCGAACAGCAGATCGAAATCCCGGGCACCACCGAGGAATTTTTCCAGATCGATCGCCAGAAGCGCGTCCGAAGGATAGGTCCGGCCCGCGGGAGTCCAGTCGCTGCGCAGATTGACCATCAGCTGACCGCGGAAAATCCCGTTGAAACTCGCGTCGTCGGGAAAGCCGAGCCGAATCAACTCGCCGCCACGGTACAGGTAGGTCATGCCCCGGAAAAACTCGGGCGTACGCGACACGACGTCGTAGTTTCCTTCGGGCGTATGCACGGTATACCCACTCGCCGAAACATCCGTCGTCTCGCCGGTGAAGATCGTCTCTGCGGCGGACAGGTCGGTGCCGCGCGTCCACAATTTCACGATCCGCGGATATCCCGAATCGGTCAGCGATCCCTCGCCGAAATCGGTTCCGAGCCACACCGTGTCTCTATCCCGCCAGGAGATATTGGACTTGGCCTCGGCCAATTCGAAACCGCCTTCAACCCAGGTCTTCGTCGTGGCATCGAATTCGCGCACGACCACGGCGTCGCCGCCACCTCGCGAGAGCGAGACCAGGTAGCGGGTATACTCCGGATACAGCCCCTGTGCGCCCTTCCACACCCAGTTTTCGCCTTCGGCCTCGGCCAACGCATCGATATCCAGCACCAATTCCCATTCGGTCTCGTCCGAGAGGTAACTCTTCAGACGGGTGCGGCGCCAGATGCCGCGCACATGGTCAGCATCCTGCCAGAAGTTGTAGAGGTACTCTCCAGCCACTCCGGCGTAGGGAATTCGTTCACTCGAATTGTAGATTTCCAGCAGTTCCTCGTGAATTTTCTGGAATTCGGGGACTGCCTCCAATTCCGCGGTATCCTGGTTGCTGCGCTCCTGCACCCAGGCCAGGGCTTTTTCACCTTCCACCTCCTCCAGCCAGAGATAGGGATCTTCGCCGGCGGCGACCGTCACCGCAGCCAAAGACAGCAAAAAGAGAATGAGAACGGCTAGGGACGAGATACGCATCGGTGCTCCTTTGCGCGGCGCAGAGGCCGAAAGGGGACGGTTCGGGGGTCCGGCAAGAATGCTGTCCCGCACGGCGTGGGTCAAGGGATTCGATCGCCTCGTGCCGCGACAAGATGGCACCGAAAATGCTTCGGATCGCCGGTCGATCAAAGCTGGTCAACCGGCACCATTCCAGTCTATGATGCTCGTGACATTTGAAATGCGTACCGTGCCGGGGCGTACCCGACTTCTTCTCGCCCCGGGTCGCGGTAGGCAATTGCGCTCTCGATTTGTTGACACAACCGGAGGTACGATCCATTGAAAACGACCAAAATTCTGATGATGCTGTTCGCTCTGACCATGAGCCTGGCTCTGGTATTCGGCTGCTCGGATGACAACAACCCGACCGAACCCGATGGCGGCGGCAACAACACCGGCGGCCATGTCGGTTCGGTTTCCGGCATCGTCATGCGGGCCAACGGGTCTCCGATGAGTGGTGCCGATGTGGCCACGGGAACGCTGAGCACCACAACGAACGAGGACGGCTACTTCGTGCTGGCCGCCGTGCCCGAAGGCGAAGCGCTGATCGAGTTCAGCAACGACGGCTACATGTCCACCTTCCGCTTGGCCGATGTGCGTACGACCGCCGCGACCCACTACCCCAATGTGGTGCTGATGGCAGTGGAAACCGGAACCGTCGACGCCACCGCGGGCGGCGAAGTCGCGACCAGCGATCGAACCGGAGCCGTGGATTTCGCAGCCAACGGGTTTGTTACCGGTGCGGGCGATCCCTATACCGGCAATGTCAACGTCGAGATCAACGCCATGGGCACCGATGATGACAACTTCTACGGTACCTTCCCCGGCAATTTCGAGGGCATCCGCGACGACGGCTCGGAAGTACCGCTGGTCAGCTACGGTTTCATGACCGTCAAGATGACGGGCGAGAACAAGGCTCCGTTGTCCCTCGCCGACGGCACGACCGCCCAGCTCAGTCTCTCGATCAGTCCCAAGAAGGCTGCCACCGCACCGGCGACCATCCCGATGTGGTACTACGACGAGACCGAAGGCGTATGGAAAGAAGAAGGCGAAGCGACCCTGACCGACAACACCTACACCGCCGATGTGGCTCACTTCACGACCTGGAACTGGGACGTACCGGTCACCGACATCTGCAGCATTACCGGTACCGTGGTCGATGATCAGGGGGATCCGGTCAGCGGCGCCCGGGTTCTGAGCCAGGGCGTGGATGCCGCCATCATGGCCGACACCTATACCGCCTCCGACGGCACCTACACCGTCAATGCCCTGAAGAACTCGGTGACGAACGTGTGGGCCGTTTCCGGCAGTCGCGCCAGCGATCCGCAGATGGTCACCGTGGAGGAAGTTTGTCCCGTCCTGCTGGTCAACCCGCTCGTGCTGCGCGTGCCTGCCTACACGATCAGCCTGACCTGGGGTGAGAATCCTTCGGATCTCGATTCGCACCTGTACATTCCAATGACCTGGGATGACGGCTACGATTACTACCAGCTCTACTACAGCAACGAGGGTGATCTGAGCCAGGACCCCTTCGCTGCGCTCGATACGGACGACACCAGTTCCTATGGACCTGAAGTAATCTCCGGGACGCGCCTGTATGAGGGCCGGTTCCAGTACTGGGTGCACAACTATTCCGACGACGACAGTGCGGGCCTCAAGGCGTCGGGCGCTTCGGTCCAGCTGGAAGCCGCCGGTGAAGTTCGGCAGTACGCCGCGGCCGACCTCTCACTGACCAATGCCGACCTCACAGGCTGGTGGCACGTATTCGATCTGGTCGTCACCGATGGGGGAGCGGATGTGACCATCGAACGCGTGATGGAGTTCCAGGCCGAGCTGCAGACCGGATCGATCTATGACAAGAACGGCGGTCTGACCAAGAAATAGTCCCAGGCACACCGGCCGGTCCGGCTTGTGGATCGGCCGCTTCGATCGGGCCCCGAGGTGAACTCACCCCGGGGCCCTTTTCATTGGTTCAAGCCACCTCCGACTTCCCACCCCCGCACCACAACGGAAAATCTGCACTTCCGCCATGGGAATTGCCGCCGCATCAGCATATACTATCGCGATGCTGTTCCATTGACTACGGGGGCTCCATGTACTCGAATTTGCCATCGATGCTCGCGGACCGTGCCGCGGAATTGGGGGATCATCCCGCCCTGCGCTTTCGCGCGTCCGGAATCTGGCGGGACATCTCGTACGCGGCGATGAACCGGTCGGTCGATGCCGTGGCGATGGGCCTGGTCGAATTGGGAATTCAGCCCGGCGACCGCGTGGGGATCATGTCCTGGAACCGCCCCGCCTGGTCGATCGCCGATTTCGGCATCCAGCGCGCACAGGCTGTCGTCGTGCCTCTCTATCCCACCCTCACCGGACCTCAGGTGGCGCACATCGTGCGCGACGCCCAGGTTCAGGTGCTGTTCGTCGGCGGCAAGCAGGAGCTCGAGGCCGTGCGCGAAGTGCGGAACGAGTTGCCGGACCTCAAGACGATTCTGGTGATCGAGGACGAGGCCTGTGATTCGAGTGCGGGCTACGAGAGTTTCGCCGCCTGGGCGGCCGCCGCGGAGAACCTGCCCCATGCCGACGAGATTGCCGCGCGCCAGTCCGCCATTCGCCCGCAGGATCTTCTGACGATTATCTACACCAGCGGTACGACCGGTGATCCGAAAGGCGTGATGCTGAACCACGCCAATATTTTCCACCAGATCGCGGCCGTGAATGACCGCTTCGAGGTCGGTCCCGACGATCGTTCGCTTTGTTTCCTGCCGCTCAGCCATTCCTTCGAGCGCAGTTGGACCTTCTGCGTATTTCACCAGGGCGCCACCAACTGCTATCTGCTGGACCCCAAGCGGATCGTCGAGGCCATGGCCGAAGTCAAACCGACAGCCATGTCCGGCGTTCCGCGCCTGTACGAGAAGATCCACGCCGCGATGTTCGACCGTGTCGAGAGGGGCAGCCCGGCCCGGCGCCGGCTTTTCGAATGGGCCCTGCGCGTCGGCGGCATCTATCAGCATCGCCGTCTCGACCACCAGAGGATCTCGCCGTGGTTGCACTTGCGGCACTTTCTCGCCGATCGGCTGGTTCTGGGAAAGATCCGCGCCGTGGTCGGCGGTCCGAAAAATTTCTTTGCCGCCGGCGGTGCTGCGCTGGCAAAGGAGATCGAGGAAGCTTTCTTCGCTGCCGGACTGCTCGTCTGCCAGGGCTATGGCCTGACCGAGACGGCGCCCATGATCTCGTGCAACAGCCGCAGCGGCCTCCGGTTCGGAACCGTCGGCAAGCCCGTGAAGGGCTGCGAAGTGCGCATCGGGGACGCCGGTGAGATCCAGGTCCGCGGGCCGAATGTGATGCTGGGCTACTGGAATCGCCCCGAAGACACGGCGGAGACCTTCACCGAAGACGGTTGGCTGAAAACCGGGGATGTCGGAGAGATCACTCCCGACGGCTTTGTGCGGGTGACCGATCGCATCAAGGACCTGATCATTACCAGCGGCGGCAAGAACATCGCACCGGCCAACATCGAGATGCAGATCGGCAAGGATCACTATATCGAGCAGATCGCCGTCGTGGGGGACGGTCGTCGCTTCGTGGGAGCGCTGATCTCGCCCTCATTCGAAGCCCTGGAAACCTGGGCGACCGGACAACGGATCAAATTCGCCGACCGCGCCGATCTGTTGCGCAACGCCAACGTCGTCGAATTCTTCCGTGATCGGATCCAGCGCCAATCCGGAGGACTGGCCCGCTTCGAGCGGATCAAGAAATTCCACCTGCTGGAAAATCCCTTCAGCCTGCCGCGCGGCGAGATCACCCCCACACTGAAGATCAAGCGCAGAGTGATCATGAAGCACTACAAGGACATTATTGACCGGTTGTACCGCCCGGAATAACTGACCGGGAGGATCGCGGCCCCGACTCGACTGCCGGGAATCGGGGGACAGGAATTGTTCACTCGAAGCACAACTTGTGTTATTCTCCGATCGGAGGGACAACGCAGGGTAGGACATCGGCCAAGGAAACCGTGACACATATGCAGCGAATGACGGGAAACGCCCTTCTGGTCATTGGAACTGTGCTTCTGGGGATCTCGATCCTCGCAGATACCCTGGGTATCGGCAATGGCACCGTCTTTGGCCACCGCCAATTCACCGGAGTATTTGTCGGAATATTTCTCGCCAGTGTGGGGCTTTGGATATTTCGAAGAGCCGACTGATTTCGCCGGAGGCCCGCCTGGAGATTCCGGGAATCAAGGCCCCGATCGGCCCTTTTTGTGGATTTTTCCCAGATATTTACTTCCTTTGAACCTGTCTGCCGCACGCCTCTTGCGTATTCCCGTCCCATCGGAGACCTCGCATGTCCCAGGATCAAGTCGGGTTCAATGAGTTGAACCTGCCCCCCGCTCTGTTGAGCGCCGTTCAGGAAATGGGCTACGAGACTCCGCTGCCCATCCAGGCCGCGTGCATCCCTCCGTTGCTCGAAGGTCGCGATGTGCTGGGCCTGGCCCAGACCGGCACCGGCAAGACGGCCGCCTTTGCGCTGCCCCTGTTGGCGCGAATCGACCTGAAGGGGACCTATCCCCAGGTCCTGGTCCTGGCGCCGACCCGCGAATTGGCCATCCAGGTTGCCGAAGCGTTCCAGAGCTTCGCCCGTCACCTGCCCGGATTCCACGTATGTCCGATCTACGGCGGACAGCGCTACTCCTTCCAGTTCAATCAGCTGCGTCGAGGACCGCAGGTCATCGTCGGAACGCCGGGACGGATCCAGGATCACCTGGATCGCGGCACGCTGAAACTGGACGGCATTCACAGCATCGTGCTGGACGAGGCGGACGAGATGCTGCGCATGGGGTTTGTCGACGAGGTGGAAGCCATCATGGCGCTCGCACCCGCGGAACGGCAGCTGGCTCTTTTTTCGGCCACCATGCCGCCGCAGATCCGGCACATCTGCAATCGCCACCTGAACGACCCGGTGGAGATGCGCATCGAGGCCAAGACGATCACGGCGGACAACATCGACCAGGCTTATCTGGTGTTGCGGCCGTTCGTGAAATTCGAGGCGCTGGCCCGGATCCTCGAGAGCGAGTCCTACGACGGTGTGCTCATCTTCACCCGCACGCGCCTGGAGACCACCTCACTGGCCGAGAAACTGTCCGCGCGCGGCTACGATGTGGCCGCCCTGAACGGGGACATGGATCAGCGAGCACGCGAGCGTACGATCAAGCGGCTCAAGAACGGACAGGTGAATCTGGTCGTTGCTACCGATGTCGCCGCCCGCGGCCTGGACGTGGACCGGATTTCACTGGTGATCAACTACGACCTGCCGGGCGACCTGGACGCCTATGTGCACCGGATCGGCCGCACCGGCCGGGCCGGACGGGCGGGCAAGGCGATCCTTTTTCTGGGGCCCCGCGAGCGTCGCGTGCTGCAGACCATCGAGCGGGTCACACGCCAGAAACTGAAACCGATGGAACTGCCGACACACGATGAGGTGACGGCCCGGCGCGTCGAGAAATTCCAGGAGAAACTCGCCGGTGTGATGGCCGAAGAGCGTCAGGATTTCTTCGAGACTTTGGCCTTCGAATTGATGGAGTCGCTGGAGATCGACATCATCCAGCTGGCGGCCAGTGCGCTCTGCCTGGC
Source organism: Candidatus Krumholzibacteriia bacterium (assembly GCA_024762975.1). Taxonomy (GTDB): domain Bacteria; phylum Krumholzibacteriota; class Krumholzibacteriia; order LZORAL124-64-63; family LZORAL124-64-63; genus JANTGJ01. The sequence goes on along the minus strand of JANTGJ010000002.1, from coordinate 25,263 downwards.
CCAGCAGGACAAGCCGTTGCGGGCGGACATGACTCCGGATCTGCAGATCGGGCGGTGGGATGATCCGCCGGCTCGCCGGGACGGCCGCGGGGATCGTCGCGGCGGCGGCGGGGGCGGGGGTCGCCGCGGCGGGCCCGCCAATATGGCGCTCTTCCGGATCGAGGTCGGCTCCGAGGACGGAATCGAAGTGCGGAACATCGTGGGCGCCATTACCGGCGAGACGGGGATCCGTAGCCGGTTCATCGGGCAGGTGCGAATCTATCCGAATTACTCGACGGTCGAAATGCCGGACGATATTCCCGAGGGCATGATCGCGAAGCTCCAGACGGCCCGGATCGGTGGAAAAGTGATCCGGTTTTCCCGGGCGCGGGATGGCCAGAGCGGGCGTCGAGGGACCGCCGGTGGCCAGGGTAGGCGTTCCCGGCCGCCGCGCCAGGAAACTGCAGCGGGACACAAACCTCGCAAGCCAGCAAAAGCGGCAAAAACCAGGAAAAAGAAACCCGGTGGGGCGGGGAAAAAGAAATAGACGCAAGGCGGCCGTACACGACTACGAGACCGGCTCTCGACTCCGTCTCCAGTGATTCAACAGCATCTGCAGCACCCAGCCCACCGCCAGGGCAATCGCCAGATTGCGTACGAAAAATCCTACCAGGCCAACCGTCACCGCAATGGCCGTCTGTTGCAGGTCCGGCAGCAGAGCCACCAAACGGATCATACCCCAACTGACGCCCAGCAGCAGAGCCCCCAGGAGCGGCACCGGAATCAGGAAGAGGAAGTCCGCCCCGGATGGAATCACTGCCAGCAGGACGTAGATCCCCCCCAGGAGAATCGTCGTCCGCCCGGTGCGACCTCCAAAACGGGCATGGGCCATGCTGCCGCCGGCGCCGTGACAGACCGGGAAACCACCCAGAAGGCCCATCGCCACATCCAGCAGGCCGATGGAACCGGCCAGTCGCGCCACCGTCACGCGTCCGGCGCGTTCCCCGAAACTGATCCGGCAAACATCTTCCTCGGCGATCACAGCGTTGCCCAGTGTCAGGGGCAGTTGGGGCAGCATGAGAAGGAAGAACGCCGGGCCCAGCAGATGCCATTGCGGTGGGGTCCATGCAATCACGCCGCCGGGCGGGCCGGCAGCCACCTCCCCCCGGCCCAGGATGACACCGCTGGCCAGACCCGCGGCCAGAACACCCAGCACGATTCCGGGCCGTGACCGCAATCGGGGGAGCACCAGCAGGACCACGATGAGCAGCACCGCCACCCAGGAAATCCAACCCGGAACCTCCGAGCCCCGCAGAAGGAACGGATGCCCGGACACCAGGCCCCACGCCTTGCGAGCCAACATCAGTCCGATCCCCAGTTGCACACCTCGCACCAGGGGCTCACTGAAAGCCTTGCGAATCAGGGGTACCACACCGGTAACCGCCAGCAGCAGGAACAGGATTCCGTACCCCACCGCAGCCGTGGTCAAAACGGACGGACTCACGGTGCCGGAAATGACGATCACCGCCATGGCCTTCAGAGGCTGGATACTGACCGGCACACGGTAGAACAGACCCGTCAGGACGTACGCTGTCCCCCACAAGAAAAAAATTCGCCCGGGCGGGAATCCGGCGGTCACCACCAGGGCGTAGGCCAAGGGAATGGTGATGCCCAGATCACCAACAGCGCCACTGATCTCTTTCTTCCATCGCCAATGCGGGACAGGCTGCGGCATAGGTCTGCGCTCCCGGTCCCCTACAAGGCGGGAAACGAACGGTCCTGGAGTCCGCTCTCGAGGTCCACGGTGCTGCCCGGGGCGATTTTTCCTCCCGCCAACACCCGGCAAAAGATCCCTTCCCGGGGCATGATACAGTCGCCGGTAATCTCGCGGATAGCGCACCCCTGGTGGCATTCCTTGCCGATCTGGGTGACTTTGAGGACGGCCTCGCCCACGGTAATCCGGTCGCCGATGGCCACTCCCGCCAGGTCGACTCCTTCGGTGATCAGGTTCTCGGCAAAGGCGCCATCAGCCAGTTCCGGCAGGAGCGCGCGCACTTTTCCAATGCTTTCTGCAGGGAGCAGGGAGACCTGGCGGTGCCACTTGCCGGCGTGAGCATCGCCCTCGAGTCCGTGTTCGGGTTTCAGGACCGCCACCGGCACCGGGGTCTTGACCGTACCCTTTTCCGCGCTGATGCAAATCGCTTTCAGAACGCCCATCGTGCCATCCTTTGTCGTGCCATTCTTTGTCGTGCCCGCCGATGCGGCCCGATTCAACCGCCGATACTCGCCATGCTGTCCAACCGCAGAGCCGCAGCCTCGAAACCGTTGGCGTGCCGCCGGGCCAGAGCGCCACGGATTGCCGCCAGGATCTGCTCGTCATTCGCCTCCGCGCGCACCATCGCTTTCAGATCCACCACGGGCTGTCCGTACAGGCAGGTCCGCAAATACCCGCGCGCGTCGATGCGCAGGCGGGTGCAGTCGCTGCAGAAGGTCCGATGGTGTCCACGGATCACCCCGATCCGACCTGCATGGCCGGGGATCACGAACTCGTCGGCGACCGCCCCCTGCGCCCGCGGGATGGGCTCCAGGCAATAGCGGGTCTCCAGTTCCGCGATGATCGCATCCCCGCTCAGGGTCCGCATCGGACGCCCCGAGCCGTCGAACCCCATGGCCTCGATAAAGCGTACAGTGACGGGATGCTGCCGGGTCAGATCCGCAAAAGCGGCCAACTCGTCGTCGTTGATGCCCGGCAGAACCACCATATTGATCTTCAGCCCCAGGCCGGCGGCCAACACCGCGTCGATTGCATTCAGAACTCGATCAAACCCCCGGCGGCGGGTGATGCGCTCCCATTTGGCGGGATCCAGGGAATCGAGGCTCAGGTTGATGCGGCGCAGGCCCGCTGCCTGCAGGGCGGCCAGGTTCTCGCTGAGCAGCAGACCGTTGGTGGTCAGCAGGATCTCGGGCTCCGTGGGCAGGGCTGCCAGCTCCGAGATCAGACCAACGACCCCTTTGCGCACCAGCGGCTCACCGCCGGTGATACGGATGCGACCGATCCCGTGACCACACAACAGGCCGGCCAGACGCACCATTTCCCCGGTGCGCAGGATCGCGTCGTGACCGGCGTCGGGCACCCCCTCAGCGGGCATGCAATAGCGGCACCGCAGATTGCAGCGGTCGGTGACGGCCAGGCGCAGGTAGTCCAGGCGCCGTCCCTGGCGGTCGATCAAGGGTACCAAGGGCGACGAGCCCGCCCCGGCTGAGGTGAGTTCGAACATGTTTTCCTTCCAAATTCGGGAGCTGATTCCGCCGTTTCCGGCGAAACCGTAGCGGCCTTTCGCCGTGCCAAATCCGCGGAGAGCTACGGATCCGGTGTAGGCAGCCGGGCTGGGAAAACTTCAGCTATGGCGATGTAGGAAATTCGCGTGATCCCTTTCCTGCGGTCGAACGAAACTCCTCCTCTACTTTCACTGAATCCTAGCCAAACCGGAGCCATCCGGCAACCGCAGTCCACCGCTGGATTCCCGGTACGGTTCGCTGTACGATGAGCCACGGAGTCCGAGGCGGAACATTGAACTCGCCTCTCGAGCACGCTATTCTTGCCTATCCACCCTCTGGAGAACCCGAACCCGGGAGCCATCATGCCCTTGCGCAAGACCCTTGTAATCCTCAGCCTCCTGGCCCTCGGCATCGTGCCGGCGTCCGGATCCGCCGCCGAAGCCCCCGCCGACACGCTCGTCCCGGGCGAGGTACTGCTGCTCGGCCCGCTGCCGCTGCCGCCGCAGGCGGAGGAAGCCGCTTTTCCGCGCGGCGAATTCCACGATGTGTTGGAAATCACACCCGACAAGTTCCTGCCCGATGCCGACCAGAAGCTCTCGTTCGCGCCCGACCGCTCCCTGCGCTGGAAAACGATCGCCTGCGATGCCCAGGGCGCCGTGCCACCCGGTGAAAGCGGAATCTACTGGATCTCGTCCGTATTGCGCGTCCCTGCGCGCTGTGAGATCACGCTGAGGCTGGCCGGCGGCCGCGCCTTGTTCGTCGACGGCGTCCAGGCAACGGGAACCGAGGACGAAGATTTCTACTCCGCCACCCAGACGCTGCGCGCCGGATGGTACACCATCCAGGGCCGCAGCGTGGGAACGCCGGCCCTGAGCGCCGTTACCGACAACGAGATGCCGCCGACCTGGTCCCTGGTCCGGAACTCCGCCCTGACCGAATTCGGGTTCCTGGCCTCCCAGCCCCGATCGGCCGGGCTGGCCATCAGCGATGACGGCAAGCTGATCCTGCGCAAGCTATCGCGGCGCGAGCCTCTGTTGAACCGGCTGGACGTTCTGAACTGGGACGGCGAATTGCTGGCATCCGATCTGGGCGGCGGGAAATGTACCCCGGCCGGATTTTTTCCCGACAGCCATGACCTGTTGCTGATTCGCCACGGTGCCGAGGGTGCCGACCTGCTCATCTGGCAGGGACCGACCGGACCGTTGCGCACCGTATTGCGCCAGGAGCCGGACCTGGGCTTCGTACGAATCAGTCCGGACGGCAAATTTCTGCTCTTCTCCTCCACTGCGGGGCTGGATGCGGCCGAACCCGAGTCCGGAAATCGGCGCGTTGTCCACCTGCGCGGTGAGGTCGCCGACTACACGCCCCGACCGCATCTGCATCTGCTGGACCTCGCCGGCGGCGCTCGTCGACTGCTGACCACACCGGCGGACCGGGTCCTGGATGACGCGGTTTTCTCCGCCGACGGTCAAAGCGTATTCTATGCGCACACCGCTCCGCAGAAGGAGCGTCCCTGGTTCAGCAGTGAGATTCACCGCCTGGACCTGACCGAGGGGACGGACGAGTTGCTGACCTCGTTCACCGGAGGGTGGGAAGTTCGGCCGCAGGGTCTGGCCGCCTCGCCCGACGGCGCGACTCTGGCCTTTCTCGGTCCGCCCGAGGAAGTCGGCGGCGACCACGCCGAACACAATGTCTACAACAAGCAGGTCTGGGCACTGGACCTGGCCTCCCGCGATTTCCGACGGGTCACGAAAGAGGCACCGCAGGCCTACGACGTAGGCGGCGGCCTGCCCCGCTTCGATGCGCAGGGACGCCTGCTGGTCGAAGCCACCACCGGATCGCGAGTGGAACTGTTCCGTCTCGATCCGAACAAGAGCTGGGAAACGCACGGGATCGAACTGCAGGGCGGATCGCTCGGATCGCTCGCCGTCAGCCCCGACGGTGACCGGGTTGTCTACACGGCCTCGACCGCCGAGGCGCCCGGTGCGCTGTACCGAGGCCGCACTTCCGGATCGAGCCGCCTGCTCGAGGACTACGCGGCCGACTGGTCCGCCCGGTGGACCTGGAGCCGTCCCGAGTCGGTTGAAGTCACGGCCGAGGACGGAACGCACATCGAATCCTGGCTGTATCCCCCCGTCCGCGCCGACGAGGCCGGCCGCGCGGTCTGTGCCGCGCCCCCGAGCGGCAATTGCCCGTTGATCGTCTATTACTACGCCGGCTCGGTACCCACGCTGCAGGGTTTCAACGGCACGCACCAGTTCTTCGCCGCCAACGGCTATGCGGTGCTGGTGGTCAACCCGCGTGGCGCCTATGGCTTCGGCGACGAGTTCGCCGACTACCACGCGGGCGACTGGGGTCCGGCTGCGGCCGCCGACATCGTCGCCGCGACGGAGCAGACACTGGATGCGAATCCGTGGCTGGACCGCCAGGCCGTCGGCATCTACGGCGGCTCCTACGGCGGTTTCATGACCGAGTACCTGGTCACCTTCACGGATCTGTACGCCGCCGCCGTCTCGATGTACGGCATCAGTGATCTGGCCACCTACTGGGGCCAGGGCACCTGGGGCTGGACGTACGGCGACATGGCCCTGGCCGGCGCCACGCCGTGGAGTGATCCGCAGTATTTCATCGACCACTCCCCACTGTTCCGGGCCGACCGGATCCACACGCCATTGCTGCTGCTGCACGGCGAGGCGGACTCGAACGTCACACCCGGCGAATCGAGACAGCTGTTCACCGCGCTGTCGTTGCTGGACCGGCCGGTCGAGATGGTCCTGTTCCCCGGTGAGGATCACGGCATCAGCGGTACCTGGGACAATCGCGTCGCGCACCGCACGATGATACTGGAATGGTTTGACCGGTATTGTCGGGGAGAGGGCGCGGCCTGGGAGGCGCGCTGGGAGTAGGCCCGTTACGGATGACGGCGCCGTGGCCGATGTGGCGCCGTGAACGGAAGTTCCCAGGAGAACGCCCCCCGACTCGAGTCGGGGGGCGTTCCACAAACCAGTCAAGTCGTGCTGCGATTTACATCCCCGTACTCAACAACCCGATCGCCTGATCCGCCAGGACCTTCAACGGTCCGAACCAGAACCCCAGCACCAGGGTCGGAACGGCCAGTACCGCCAAGACCGTGTACTGCAGCCAGTGGATTTTCAGCGGCGTAGTGTCCGCGCCCTCGGCGGGCCGTGTCAGGAACATCGCCTTGACCACGCGGAAGTAGTAGTACAGGCCGACGACCGAGTTCAGCGCCGCCAGAATGGCCAGCCAGAACCACTGCCGGTCCATGACCGCGGTGAAAACGTAGAACTTTCCGGCAAACCCGGCAAACGGCGGCACTCCGGTCAACGAGGCCAGGAAGATGACCATCATCGTGCCCAGCCACGGAGCTCGGAACCCGATGCCCGCGTAGTCGTCCAGTTCCTCGCTCTTGATATGGTTGTTCAGCGCAACAACGACGAAGAACGCACCCAGGTTCATCAGCGTGTAGACCGCCAGGTAGAACAGGATGGCAGCCAGCCCGGCATCCGTCAGCAGCACGAAGCCCATCAGCAGGTATCCCACGTGGGAGATGCTCGAATAGGCCAGCATTCGTTTGACGTTCAGTTGCCGCAGCGCGACGAGGTTGCCATAGGTCATCGTCACGGCCGCGATCACGGCCATCAGCAGCGGCCAGTTGATCAGCTCGATCAGCGGGGCGCTGGCTGAAGGATCGGCGCCGGCAGCCAGGGTCGTGTAGAAAAACCGGATCATCAGCGCAAAACCGGCTGCCTTCGGGCCGACCGAGAAAATCGCGGCGACCGGCGTCGGTGCACCTTCATACACATCGGGGCACCAGAAGTGGAAGGGCACTGCGGCGATCTTGTAGCTCATCCCCGCCAGAATCAGGATCACCGTGATCAGAAGCGACAGACCATTCACCTCACCGGCGAGCAATCCCGCACGGATGCCGTCGAAAGTCATCGCACCGGTCATGCCGTACAGCAGCGACAGGCCGTACAGCATGATCCCGCTCGAAACCGCGCCGAAAATGACATACTTCAGCGAGGCCTCGGTGCTGCGCAGCGAGGTGCGCATGTAGCCGGCCATCACGTAGCTGACCAGGCCGACCGCTTCCATCGACAGAAACAGCATCAGCAGGTCGCGGGCTTCGGCCATGACCATCATCGCCGCGGTCATCAGGACGGTCAGGTAGAAAAACTCGGCCTTGTTCTCACGTTTGCGGCCCATGATTTCTTCGGCCGTCCACGAGAAAAGCACTGTGGCCAGACCGGCGAGAATGAACAACAGACGGAAAAAAGCGGCCATACCGTCGACGATGATCAGATCGCCCATGATCGTGTGGGCTGCGCCGCCGTGCAGCACGGCGGCCACCGAATACGCACCGGCGGTGATCAGACCAAAGACCGAGATCACGAAGGAGATCGCCGGTCGCCTACCGCGCCCGATCAGGTCTCCCAGCAACGCGGCCAGGAAGGTGCCGCACAGGATCGCCTCGGGGCGCCAGTACGCCAGATCCGACCAACTCGGGATGTTCAGATTCAACAGTTCCATTGAGGAACGCTCCTTGAGCAGTACCGGAAAACCTGTGCGATCATCCGGCCACCACCTTGATCAGATTCGTCAGCGACACCTTCATCAGATTCAGTACCGGCATCGGGTACACACCCAGCAACAGCACGATGATACCGATCGGCACCAGCGTGAACATCTCGCGGGCGTTGATGTCCGGCAGCGAGTCGTACTTGTCGTTCTTCGGGCCCAGGAAGACACGTTGCAACATCCACAACACGTAGGCGGCGCCGATCACGATGCCCAGCGCGCTGACCATCGCAACCGTACGGTAGGCCGGGAAGGTGCCCATGAAGATCATCGCTTCGCTGATGAAGCCGCTCAGGCCCGGCAGGCCCAGAGCGGCGAACAGCGCGAAGCTGAAGAAGCTGGTGTAGACCGGCATCTGCATGCCCAGCCCACCGAAGCCGTTGATCTCGCGATGGTGGGCGCGATCGTAGATGACACCCACACCGAGGAACATCATGGCCGTGATCGTACCGTGGTTGAACATCTGGAAGACGGCGCCGTTGATCGCAGCCTGCGCGCTCTGGAGATCCACGCCGACCTTGCACATCGCGCCCATACCCAACAGCACATAACCCATGTGACTGACCGACGAGTAGGCAACAAGCTTTTTCATGTCCGTCTGCGCCATGGCGCAGAACGCGCCATACAGGATGTTGATCGCTCCGAGAATGACCATCGGATAGGCGAACCACTGGGCGGCGTCCGGCAGCATCGGGTAGCTGATCCGCAGGATACCGTACGTTCCCATCTTCAGCAGCACGCCGGCCAGAATGACCGAGACCGCTGTCGGCGCCTCGACGTGGGCATCGGGCAACCAGGTATGGAACGGTACGATAGGAACCTTGATCGCAAAACCGATGAACAGGCCCAGCCAGATCAGATGCCGGACATTGGTCAACTGCAGCCACTCGCTGTGATTGGCCTGATTGAACATGTGCAGCATGTTGAAAGTGTGACCGCCGGTGACCGGATCGCTCACATTCAGATAGAAGGCGATCATAGCCAGCAGCATCAGCACGGAACCGGCCAGTGTGTACAGGAAGAACTTGATCGCGGCGTACTCGCGACGCGGTCCGCCCCAGATGCCGATCAGGAAGTACATCGGCAACAGCATCACTTCCCAGAACACATAGAACAGGAAGAAATCCAACGCGCTGAAGACACCGAACATTCCCGTCTCGAGAATCAGGAACAGCGCGAAGTAGCCCTTCACGGCCTTGTCGATTCTCCAGGAAGCAATGATGCAGATGAACGACAACAACGCCGTCAGCAACATCATCGGTACACTCAGGCCATCGACGCCCATGAAGTACTCGATGTGGAAGCTCTTGATCCAGGTGTAGTGCTCTACGAACTGGAACGCCGAAGTGCCCCGGTCGAATCCGATGTAGAGCTGGACAGCCAGCACCAGCGGTATTGCGGCTGCCGCGGCGGCCACCGTCTTGATGATCTCTTTCCGTTCCGACGGAATGAATGCGATCACAGCCGCCCCGATGACCGGGAAAAAGGTCATCCAGGAAAGAATGTGCTCACCCATGCGTGGCGCTCCTCTCGGGGGTTACACAGCAGCTCTCGTAGCGAACTCGTTCGTTTCTGGTCATTGTTCGAACGCTCCTACAAGACTCGATAGATCAGAATCAGGATCAGGACCGAGGCCGCGACATACACCAGGTATGTCTGGATGCGACCGGTCTGAACACGTCGAAAACCTTCGCCGGCGCCCTGCAGCACCGCGGCGACACCATTGACCGCGCCGTCGACAACGTACCTGTCGAACGAGCCCGAAACAAAGCTGACCATACGGGTCAGATAGCCGGTTCCGTTCACGATACCGTCGACAACGATGCGATCGAAAGCGGAGCACAAATGGGACCACCACAAGGTGAAGCGGTAGACCGTGGCCGCGTACAACTCATCGAAGAAATACTGTCCCTGCAACACCCGATAGACGCCGGGCAACCGGGCCTGCAGCTTTGAAGGATCGATGCGGTGCAGGAAGTAGACCCACCAGGCACCGAGAATCCCCAGAATGACCATCGCGATGGACATCATCATGGCACGCACGTGTGCGGTGTGGTGGATGTCGTGATGGCCGCCATGTTCCTCGCCATGACCTTCGGCCACCGCGTGCTCGCCGCCATGAGGGTCCACCATCTCGGCGTGTGCGGCCTCGGCGTGCGATTCACCGGCATGTTCCGCGACAACCAGATGATGTCCGGCGCTCTCGATCGGGTATTGCGCAGCGATCGCCGCCACGTCATAGGGCGCAGCGAACTTGCTGAACCAGCCCTTGTCGGCCGTATTGAAACCCGAAACGAAGATCGCCAGGATCGCCAGCCCGATCAACGGAACGGTCATCGTCCAGGGAGACTCGTGAGCGTGATCGTAGCGCTCCTGATCGGCCGGTTTCCCGAAGAAGGCCCGGAACGTCAGGCGGAACATGTAGAACGGAGTCAACAGTGCGGCCACGATGCCCAGAATGAACGGCAGGTAGTGCCCGTTGACCATACCCATGGCCAAGGTCGAACCCAGGATGCCGTCCTTCGAATAGAAGCCCGACAGCCCCGGCACGCCGGCCAGCGCGAGGGTACCCACCATGTAGGTGAGGAACGTGATCGGCATCTTCTTGCGCAGCCCACCCATGTCGGTGATTTCCTGCGAGTGTACGGCGTGAATCACCGAACCGGCGGTCAGGAACAGCAGGCCCTTGAACATGGCGTGGGTCGTCAGGTGGAACATCGCGTTGACCGAGTCCCCCGCGCCCAGCGACATGACCATGTAGCCCAGCTGACTGAGAGTCGAGAACGCGAGAACGCGTTTGAAGTCGGTTTTCACCAGCGCGATCGTCGCGGCAACGAAAGCCGTGATCCCACCCACATAACAGACGACCAACAACGCGGTGGGGCCGAACAGTGGGAACAGGCGCGCAACCATATACACACCGGCAGCGACCATCGTCGCAGCATGAATCAGGGCCGACACGGGAGTCGGGCCCTCCATCGCGTCCGGCAGCCAGATGTGCAAAGGCATCTGCGCCGACTTGCCCAGGCAGCCCATGAACAGGCCCAATCCGGCGAAGGTCAACAACGTGCCCTGGATCGTACCGGCGTGCACGTGAGCGAAGAGCTCAAAATAATTGAGCGTACCGGTGGCTGTGAAAAAGGTCAGAATGCCCAGCCAGAAGCCCCAATCACCGACACGGTTGGTCAGGAAGGCCTTCTTGTTGGCGTTGGCAGCGGAGTGTTTGTGGAAGAAGAACCCGATCAGCAGATACGAGGCCAGACCCACCAGCTCCCAGAACACGTACAGGAAGAACAGGTTGTTCGACAGTACGATGCCGATCATGGAGAAGGTGAAGAAGCCCAGGAAGGCGAAGAAACGCTCGTAGCGCCGGTCGCCGTGCATGTACCCGGTCGAGTACAGGTGTACAAAGAAGCTGACGGTCGTGACGACCATCAGCATCACGCTGGTCATGCCGTCGACCAGGATCCCCGCATCGATCGAGAAACCACCCAGATCCACCCAGGTGAAGCCCGCCTCGACACGGAAGGACGGATCCGACTGCTGCCAGAATTGCAGGAAGATGCGGATGGCCAGCAGCCACGCCGCGCCCACGAATGTGACGCCGATGAAGTCGCCCTTGCGCGGCAGCTTCTTCCCGAAGAAGAAGGTCAGCGCGTAGGACGCCAGCGGCAGCACCAGGATCGCCAGGGCGCAGGTGATGATGGCGTTTTCGCTCATCGCAAGGTTCATGTCCTCGACTACTCCCTTATCGCTTCAGGCTCGTGGCCGTCGCGGCGTTCACGTTGCCGAAATTGCGGAACATCGCCAGCACGATGGCCAGCGCCACGGCGGCTTCGGCCGCCGCCAGGACGATCACGAAGGTGGCCATGATCTGACCGTCGATCGTGTGTTGCACGTAGCGTGAGAAGGCCACGAAGTTCAGGTTCGCCGAGTTCAGAATCAGCTCGACCCCCATCAGGATCCCGACCGCATTGCGGCGCTTCATCACCGCGAACAGGCCCAGGCAGAAAAGCAGCGCGGAAACGACCACGAAATGGCTCAGTCCGACGTCCATCATGACTGCACCTCCTCTTCGGCAGTCTCGACGGCGGCGCCGGCCTCGTCATCCTCTTCGGTCCCCCGCGGCTCGCGAATCAGGATGGCCGCGCCGATCAGCGCAGCCAGCAGCACCAGCGAGACGTACTCGAACGGGAAGATGTAGCTGGTCATGAAATTCGCACCGATCTCGGCGGTCGTCGGCTGCGCATCGGTCAGGGCCGGCGCGCCCCAGTGCGTGCCCGTGGCCACCAGCAACAGCACGACCAGTACGCCCAGGGCGAAGAGGCCGGGCAGGATCGCTCTCTTCGCCCCGCTATCCGCTTCCCTGGCCTGCGGCACGCGTGTCATCATCACCGTAAAGAGCACCAGTACCAGCACACCGCCGATGTAGACCATCAATTGTGCGACGGCCAGGAAATCGGCGCCGAGCCAGGCAAACAGGCCGGCCACACCCAGTAGCGTCAGCAACAGGTTGAAACCCGCATGGACGATATTCGGTGAGCCCACCACCCACAGCGCCGGCACCAGCGTCAGCGCGGCCAGGGCGTAGAAGATCAGATCGGCAGCGGTCACTTCGTCTCTCCCTTGTCGTCGGCCTCGGTACTCTCGGGAGCGGGCTTCTCGGCGGCTGGCTTCTCCACAGGCTTCTTCTTCTCCGGCTTCACCATGACGTGGTAGCCCAGCTCGATGCGTTTTTCCTTGTGGCACGGAATCTTCTTCACCGTCGGATCGACGTACTCATAGACCAGCGACTCGCGGAAGTAGACCGAGTGGTCGTAGTCGTGGCTCATCGTGATCGAGTTGGCCGGGCAGCCCTCGGTGCACATCGAGCACCAGATGCACTTGTTGTAGTCGATCGCGTAGCGTGTCAGCCAGCGATCCTTGCCCTTGCCCTCGGTCTCGATATAGATGCAGTCGACCGGGCAGGTCCGCGCACAGATCTGGCATGCGTCGCACTTGTTCATGTCGTTGTGCACGAAGCCACGGAAGCGCGGCGACAGGACCTGTCGCTCCTCCGGGTACTGCAGCGTCACCGGTTTCTTCCAGATATGCTTGATGGTGATCGACATGCCGACCATGGCCGAACTGACCGCCTGCCAGATGTCCACGAAGTAACGGGCCATCGAAATCTCCTCGGGCTTGCGCCCCGTCCAACTCTATCGTGAAGACCGGCCGACTAGGCCTGGCCTCTCCACATCATCCAGAGCCCCGCGCCGACCACGCAGGTCAGCGAAACGGGAATCATCACTTTCCAGCACAGGTACATCAGCTGATCGACGCGAACCCGCGGCAACGTCCAACGCACCCACATATTCAGCAACACCATCAGTACGCCCTTGATGATGAAGGTCAGCGCCGGAGCGAAGTCCGTCCCCGGAATCGGCGACCACCAGCCACCCAGGAAGACCATGGATGCGATCAACGAAACCAGGAACAGGTTGGCGTACTCGCTCAGGAAGAAGAACGCGAAGCGCATGCCGGTGTACTCGGTATGGTAGCCGGCCACGAGCTCGGATTCGGTCTCCGGCATATCGAACGGTCCGCGATTCGTCTCGGCGATCGAGGCGATGAAGTACATGAAGAACGCCACGAAAATGAACGGATTGCGGAAGAGAAACCAGTTCAGGACGCCGCCCTGCTGCGCGATCACGATATCCGAGGTGTTCAGCGAGCCGGTGTACATCACGACCGGAATACAGGCCAGCGCCAGCGGGATCTCGTAACTGACCATTTGCGCCGCACCGCGCGCGGCTCCATACAGCGCCCACTTGTTGTTCGAGGCCCAGCCGGCCATCAGGATACCGATGATCGCCAACGAGCTGACGGCAAAGATGTAGAAGAGTCCCAGATCCAGATCGGCCGACACGAAATTCGGCGACCAGGGAATCGCAGCCCATGCCAGCAACGAGCCCAGCAGAACCAGGATCGGCGCAAAGGAGAAAAAGAAGCGATTCGCCTCTGCGGGAATGATGTCTTCCTTGCCGAGAATCTTCAGCATGTCGGCCACCGCCTGCGCCCAACCGTGCCAGCGACCGGTGCGCATGGGCCCGTAGCGGCTCTGGATGAATCCGGCGACCTTGCGCTCCATCCAGGTGAAAACCAGCGCACAGAGCGCCATGACGACAAACATCAGCGTCGCCAGGGTCACCGCAGACAGAATGAGCACCATCTGATCCGACATCTTGTCGGGCCCGAACCAGCCGCGGATCATTTCGGTGAGGATATTCATCAGCGATCAATCTCCCCGAGTACGATGTCCAGCGATCCGATGAAGGCCACGAGGTCACTGACCATCTGGCCGACGCCGATCTTCTCGATGATCTGAAGGTTACAGAAGGACGGCGAGCGGACCTTGTTACGGAAAGGCATCTGGCCGCCGTCCGAGATGATGTAGTGTCCCAGCTCGCCCTTGCTGCTCTCGGTACGCGAATAGGCGGCTCCGGCCGGCAGCTTGACCGGTTTGGTCAGGCCGATCGCGTGCACCTCGCCGCCGGGCATGGTGTCGACGGCCTGGCGGATAATACGGCAGGACTGCTCGATCTCGCGGACCCGAACCATATAACGGTCCCAGCAGTCACCCACCGTCCCCATCTCGCCCCGTCCGACCGGTACCTCGAAATCGAATTTGGGATAGACCGAGTAGGGATCGTCCTTGCGGCAATCGAAACTGACGCCCGAGCCGCGCAGCACCGGGCCGGTGCTGCCATAGTCGAATGCGTCCTGCTGGCTGATCACGCCCACGTCGGCCAGACGCTCGATGAAGATCTTGTTGTAGCTCAGCAGCTGGTTGTAATCCTTGACCTTCTTGGTTTCGAGCATCGTGACGAACTCGAGCACGTCTGCGGTCCACTTCTCATCCGGCACATCGTAGCGCACACCGCCGGGAACAAAGAAGTTGTAGAGCATCCGGCCGCCGGCGATCCGCTCGAGCAGATCCAGGATCGCCTCGCGCTCGCGGAAACAGTACAGCAGCGGCGTCCAGGCGCCCATGTCCAGACCGAAGGTAGCCAGGGCGATCAGATGGCTGGCGATCCGCGACAACTCGGCCGTGATCACGCGCAGGTGCTCGGCCCGCTCGGGCACTTCGACATCCATCAGCTTTTCAACCGCCGTGACGTAGGCGTGGTTGCAGCACACCGGCGCCAGGTAGTCGAATCGATCGGTATAGAGCACGAACTGCTTGTAATTGATGCCCTCGGCGATCTTTTCGGCACAGCGGTGCAGGTAGCCCAGTACCGGAGTACACTTGTGGACGATCTCGCCGTCGGTTTCCAGCAACAGGCGCAACACCCCGTGCGTGGCCGGGTGCTGCGGTCCCATGTTCAGTTCCATGAGCTCGGACTTGATGCCGGGGACATGGTCCTGATCGGCCCAACCGCTGTTCATCTTGGTCTCCTGGTTGGCCATGGATCAGTCCTCCGTCGGCGCGGCCGGAGCGGATCCGCTCGGATCGGGCTCGGTCGCGGGGAACGGGTTCTTCGCCAAATTCTTGCCGTCCAGGGGCACCTGGCCCCAGCGGTCCGGCATCACGTAGTCCTTGCGCAACGGATGGCCCTCCCACTCCTCTTCCAGCAGGATGCGCCGCAGATCCGGATGACCCTCGAAAGTGATGCCTACCAGATCGTAGGCCTCGCGCTCGTGCCAGCCGGCGGTACTCCAAACGCCCGCCACCGAAGGCAGGGTCGGAGCCGTGCGCGGTACGCGAACGCGCATCGTGAACTTGTGCCTCTGTCCGTGACTGTACAGGTGGTACGCCACGCCCAGATCCCCTTCGCCGACGCGGTCGCTGGTCTCCGGCTGTCCTCCCACGTCATACCCGAGGATCGCGACGGATTTACCCTTGCCGTTCTCGTCGAATCCGTCCCAGTCGAGGCCCGACAGGCACATCAACTGGTCGAATTCCAAGCCCGCTTCGTCACGCAGATAAAGTGCGGCCTCGGCGATCTTCTGCGGCGCAATATCCGCAACCGGCTCGGGGCCCTCTTCCAGAAAACCGAGTGCGCCCTCGCCGAATTTTTCCACCAGCTTCTCGTAGATCGCTTTCTGTTCCATTCCTGCTCGCCTCAATTCTTCAGCAACGCTACTTGCGGTAAGGAATCTTCTGCGCGTAGTCGCTGACCCACTTCGGAGCCTGCAACTTGCCTTCGCGTCCCCGAATTTTGTCCTGCAGGCGCATCAGGCCCTCCAGCAGCACTTCCGGGCGCGGCGGGCAGCCGGGCACGTACACATCGACGGGGACCAGCAGGTCCACGCCCTTGACCACGTGATAGCCGTATTTGAAATAGGGTCCGCCACCGATGGCGCAGCTGCCCATCGCGATGACCCATTTCGGTTCCGGCATTTGATCGTAGATTCTCTTCAGACGGGTGGCCATTTTCGCGGTCACGGTACCCGAGACGATCATCAGGTCGGCCTGGCGCGGAGTGGCCCGGAAAGCGCCGGCTCCGAAGCGGTCGATATCGTAGCGCGTCGCCGAAGTCGCCATCATCTCGATGGCACAGCAGGCCAGACCGAAGGTCACGGGCCAGATGCTCGACAGCCGGGCCCAATTGAACACTTCATCCAGTGTCGTCAGCAGATAGTTCTTGCCGTCGCCCCTGCCGTCATCCTCGAGCACCTGCTGCAACTGCTTGGGAACCTGGAAATCGAGCATATGCTCGCGATCCACATCGTAGCCTTCGGGCGGAGTCTTGGAGTCCCTGCTCACTGGGATCCCTCCTCGTTGGTTACGGACTTCAGAAGGGGATTCCTGCGGGGCGGCTCATCCTCAGCGCGATCGACCAGTTTCTTGACCCAGTCCAGATCGCCTTTCACCCAGATATAGGCCAGGCCGAGGCTGAGAATGACCAGGAAGATGACCATTTCCCAGAAGACCAGGACCCCCAGCTCGGGCAGGGGAAGCAGATGTTTGAAAACGACCGCCCAGGGGTACAGAAAGATGACCTCGACATCGAAAACGATGAAGAACAGGGCGACCAGGTAGAATCGCACGTTGAAACGGATCCAGGAGGAACCGCGAGTCTCTTCACCGCATTCATAGGTGGTCAATTTGGTCGGATTGGGATCGTGGGGCCGCAGCAGCTTGGCCACGATCAGCGCCACTGCCGCGAAAAAGAACCCGATCAACACGAAAATCAGGACCGTGGCGAAGTGGCCATTCATACCAACGTCGACAGATCCCATCGGAAGCATTGTGTCCATGGAATGTCCCGGTTCCGATTGCGCCGGGAGCCCTCATCATGCAGACTGTCGGGGCCGAGATCACGAATACCGGATTGCGGCGACGTGATTCGGCTTTTCGGCAGTCAGAACGTCGGGACCCGGACAGCCAGGAGATGCGATCCAGCACGCCGCGGCGGCTGGCCTCCAAAACAGTTGCTGTTCCGCGCAACTCGTGGCCCAATAAGGCAGTTGATACGAACGAGTGTCAAGAGAATGTTTGGAAACCCTTACCGATGCCTGTTCGATCAATGATGACAACAGGATGACAAATTACGGACGAAATTTCTCTCGTTTTATTGCCACCTCCGGGAAGGGAGATCGCGTTGATCCGAATCGTCGCTGTCGGCAAGATGAAGAATTCGTGCCTCTCGGATCTTACGGCGGACTATCTGAAGCGCCTGCGTCCCCTGGCACGGGTCGAGGTCACCGAGATCAAGGACTCGTCCCCGGACCGGGAGAACCGCGAGCTGATCGCGAAACTGGGCAACACCGGTTCCGGCAATCCGGTCATCGCCCTGGATGAACACGGCGAGGACCTGACCTCGATGCAATTCTCGAAGCTGTTGGGGGCCCACGGCAGCCCGGTCTTCGTGATCGGCGGCCCGGACGGACTGAGCGATGAAGTATTCGCCCGGGCGACGCGGCGTGTGCGCCTGTCGGCGATGACCTGGACCCATGAGATGGCGCGCATGCTGCTGGTCGAGCAGATCTACCGGGGCCACAGCATCCTGCGCGGAAAGCCATACCATCGTGCCTGACCCGGCGAACCACCGGGAACGTTCGGCGGATACCGGCGTTGCAGAGGCTCCGCGGCGGTACCCGGGTTTTTCTGGGCAAGCCGTGAATGCTTGTCCTATACTAGGCCCTGATTCGCAAAGGCCAGACACTGATCGCACGGCCGGCGGTCCGGGAAATCCGGCACCCGGCGTGACCGATCCTCGAACCCGTGACAGGATACGATTCGGCATGAACCCGAAGTCCCTGCTGTTCGCTCTCTGCTTGTTCTGCACCGCGACGGGATGGATCGCCACGGCGGAGGCTGCCCCGTTGCAGATCACCGGTCCCGAGGGCGTCGAAGTCCTCATCGACGGCCGTCCCATCGGCTTCCTGCCGCTGGACGGCCCCCTCGATTTGCAGCCCGGCGAGTACGAGCTTCGCTGCGAGCTGCCCGGTCATCAGCCCTACGAATCGAAAGTCAAACTGCTCGCCGACGGTGACGGGAAGTGGATCGAGGTCCGTCTGATGCCGCTGAAGCGGCGCACCGCCCTGCTCGGCAATGTGCTCTTCGCCGGCCTGGGCCAGCACTATACGGGACAGAACTTGCGGGGATGGGCCTACAACGCGCTCGAGGTCGGCGGTCTGCTGACCGCGGTCGCCGGTGAGCTGAGTCGCAGCAATCATCGCAAGGACTACCTCCTGCTCATGGAGCAGTACGGTCTGCAGATCAACCCGGATCAGGCGGCCAACTACCGGTCCCAGGCCATGGCATCCTATGCCGACATGGAAGACGCCGAGACGCTCCGGGACACCGGCCTGTGGATCACGGGCGGCGCCATCCTGCTGAGCCTGCTGGACACGATGACACTTTTCCCCGGCATCGAAGCCGGAGTCGGGCAGCCCCCGCAATGGAGCAACCTCGATCGCGGTGGAAGCCCGGATCCATCGCTGCACCTCGGCTGGAAAACCAGGTTCTAGGTACCGGCAATCATCGAAACCGGAGAGAATTGACGATGCACATCGGCAAGCAGGCTCGGAATGACTCGGGAAATACCAGACTCGGCGTCTGGACCGTCGCCCTCGCGCTGGCGCTCATCGCTGCGGGAGCCCTGTGGATCGCCGGCTGCGAGAGCAAGCCCGCAGAGCCGGTCTTCGAGAATCCCTTCGACGCCGACGGCCCGCTCGCCGGAACCCCCATGGACATCCAGGCCACGCGGGGAGATTCGCTGTACACCGTCACCTGGCAGCAGCTTCCGGGCTACGGAATCTCGGCCTACGATGTCATTGTCAGCACCGAATACGACAGTGGCTACGAGTTCTGGCAATCGTTCGCCCCGACGACCCAGCCGCGCGCGTTCGCGCAATTTCCGATCGAGGATCACGACCAGGCCTACTACTTCGGCGTGACCGCCTTCACGAATTCAGGTGATTTCAGCCTGACCAATTATCAGGATCCCGATGCGGTCGTCACACCGCAGGTCGTTGCCGGCGCGGGAAACAAGCTGACGGCCAGTCGCTACCTGACGTTGAACATTTCAGTAACCCGAGGCGACGAATTGCTCGTGGCCAACAATCGCAACTTCATCGGTGCCGTGACGGCGCCGGTCGCGGAGTTGTATGCGGTGCAACAGGTCGTGCTCGACCTGGGCACCGCAACCGCCGACCATGACACTCTCCGTTACTACGTTCAAGCGACCTCCAGTGGCTGGGAATCACCGGTAGTGGAGGGCTGGGTGCGTACTCTGTTTGGACCCGAGTTCTCCGTGGAGAATTCCTCGACGACGGTGGCGACGAGGAATGTGATCCTGACGGTACCACCGGAGGGAGTGCAGCAGGCCCGCTTCGCTGCGACCGCAGAAGATCTCGAGACCGAAGCCTGGAGCGACTTTTCCGGCGATCCAACGTACGAACTGGAAGATACTCTCCTCGATCAGACCATCTATGGCCAATTCCGCGGCGATCTGGGATATGATTCGCCGGTCCTCCAGGCCACGGTTTCAGGCGACCTGATGACCGATGCGACGTGTACCGCGGACGTCGATGGAGCCACTGCTGATCCGGTGGTCCGCATGCTGTGCGATGCCGTAGCTACCCAGGTCCGCATCGGCGAGGCCGACTCGTTCGCCGGTGCCGCGTGGCATGCCTATGCCGATACGGTCTACACCACGCTCAGTGCCGGTTCGGGTCGCAAGACCCTGTACATCCAGTTCCGCAACGAATTCACTGATTCTCCATTGTTGACCGAGGTCGTCGATTTCGGCGAGCAGCCTCTGGCCGTTGGTTTCTATGCGCCTGCGCCGAACACCGAATTGAGTGGCGGCACATCGTACCAGATGCGGGGCTGGGCCTTCGCTGCCACCGGCGGAGCCCCCGTCGACTCGGTGAAGCTGGACCTCGAGGACGGCTCCGGATGGATTCGGGCCGAAGGTCTGGAAGAATGGACGCTGTGGTGGGACGTCCCGGCCGTCGATATCGAGACGGGACGCACACTGCGAGCCCGGGCCTGGGCCGGAGCGGATTCGGTGACCACGACGCTGCCGGTCATGATCGATCCCTGATCCGCCGCTTCAGTCGAACCGCGTGATCACCACGCCGCAGAATTTCGGGACCCGCGCGAGATAGACCGCGAGCGGAACCCCGACCACCCCGCCCGCATCGTAGTAGCCGCTCAGCGGACGGCTGGCGGCATGGATCAACCAGGGCCCCTCGTCCTCCAGGACCACGATTCCCACGTGGCCGATCACCAATCCATACTGCTGGCGCAATTGGGATCCACTGCGATCGGTGGGATCGAGCACCAACCAGGCGATATCCCCCTCTCGCAGTTCCGCCGTAAGAAGACTTCCCTGTGGAAGGTAGGAAAAACTGCCGGCGGCATAGCGGGAACTACCGGCCGTATCGAGTACGGCACCGGCGAAAGTCGCGGTGATATCCGTTCCCCAATGTCCGGTGCGAATCATGTCCAGACTGTAGTCCAGGTGCTCGGGGCGCTCGTAGTCGACGCGACCGCCGGGACCGACGATGGAATCGATCACGGCGCCGGCGAAGCGGGTGCGCAACGCGACGGCCAACGCCCCGGCTGCATTGCCGGCTCGACCCAATTCGCTACAGCGATACATCAAACTGATGCAGTCCTGTCGCCGGTCGAGAGCGAGTCGTCCCTCGGCCACATAGCCGCCGTCGGCGGGACCGAAGGTGTAGTTCGAGGTGCCCGCCGCCTGGAAGCGACGAGCCCACGCACCGATGCGCTCGGCCACCGTCCGGCCCTGATCGGCGGCAAGCATCGAATCGATCTCGACCGCAGCGAAAACTTCGTCTCCGGAAAGATTGTACCGTACGACCGACGACGGGACATCATACCCGGGATCAGGCCGGCCCGCATCCGACCCGCAGGCGCACGGCAACGCCAGGGCCGCCCACAGGAGGAAGCCGAACCACCTGCCTCGATCAGTGATCAAGACCCAAGCCCACCGAAACGTAGTAGTTCACTCCGCTGCAGGTCAGTCCCTCGTCCAGGTCGTTTCCCGAGATCGAATTGTAGCCGTCCAGGTGCCAGCGCGCACCGCCGGTGACTTTCAGCCGACGACCGAGATAGTAGTCCACACCCGCGCCGTAGTTCAGGCCCAGCCCCCACATGCTGAGATTGTCCAGTCGCGTATCGACCAGATCCACCTTGCCGTCCTCGACGCGAATCCCATTGAACGAAAAGCCCAGCAGCAAGAACGGCTGGATGGGCGAGCGGGGAAGAGCGTAGCCCCGGAAGTCGAAGTCGATAAAATGGCTGGTGGCGTCAGCGGGTTCGGCCGAAGCCCCGGCGAAACTCCAGTCGTGAGAGGCGCGCGAATATCCGAAACCGCCGCCCCACGGTCCATTGCGGAACTCCATGTACACTCCGTAGAACGTCGCGTCGTTCATCTTCGGAACCAGAAAGAGATCGTTCTCACCGGAATAGAAGGTCTCGCCGTCGAAGTCGTCCCCCCCCATCGAGCGGGTGCCGACCTGGATCGTAAGGAAGCGATAATCGCGTTTGGGCGGGAAGCGATAACCGGCGTGTTGGCGGGCCCGTTGTTGCGATCTACCGCCACCCTGCTGCGAGAACAGCGGTGAATCCGAATCATCGTCCCCGGGTCCCCCCGCGGCCGCAGGCAGTGGCAGTGCCCATGCCAGGATCATCGTCAGCGTGAAAGGGACGATCCAGACGGCCATCTTCTTCAGGAAATTCATCCGACTCCTCCTCGGCTGCAAAGTCGAGACCCCGGGGCGGCGTTCCGCCCTGTCGGAATATCGTCCAGGAAAAACGATCGGGTCGTTCAGGGGATGAGGCAGACTATCACGCCGGCGCGCCGCGGTCAACGCACCCCGGACGAGCGGGAGGTGGACCGCGGCGCGCCGCGTGTTCCTGGCAGAAGGAGTTAGCGATACAGGCTCTTGATCAGGCCCCAACTGGCCTCCTGTGTGGCGATCGTGGAGGATTGCAACCCCTCGAAAGAACTCACATATCGGTATTCATGGCCGTCAAAGGCTGCCGGTGGCACGAACTCGACCGGCGCAATCCAGAACCAGACCAGGTCGCCCGGCGTACCGGTGACGCTCAGGCTCGCGGGCCGGCAGGGTCCGGCCATGATTTCGGCTGCCGTGGAGTGCGCGCCGCAGTCCAGCGGAGACAGGACCTTCCCAATCGTCCACTGCTCGGCATCCAGTGTCCACTCGACGCTGCCGTCGGCGCCCACGATGCCGATGAACCAATCGGTGTCGCGCGCGGCCGTATCGTACCAGCCGCTACTTCCGCAGAGGGTGTAGCGGCCCTGGGCATCACCATCGAGATCCAGGAAGGGGTAGTCCCACTCGGCGGAATTGCAACCGCCGTTGTACTGGTCGATGTAGCCGTCGCCCAGCGCGGGCTCTCCCTCGGCGAAACCCTCACACGCCAGCATGCAATCGTCGGGAAGCTCGGCCCACGAAATATTCAGCACGTAGTCGCCGCAGTCGCCCCCGTAACCATCGACCACGATATGGATCCATTCGCCGGAATTGACCGGCGCAGCGGGGATCAGTGAGGTGCGCACACCACAGATCTCGTCCAGGTAGGCATCGTCGTTGCAGGCCAGATCGCCCGGCTCGTTCACGAATGCGATGAGTTTCGTGTCGAAACTCGAGCCGCATAGATCGATGCGCAGGTAGCCCGAATCCGGGGCCAGGAAAGAGTAGAGCACGTCCGGCGAACCGGGGCCCGCCGCATCGCAGTCCAGATCGAACTGATTCGATTGCCCGCAGGTGGACCCGCTATCCAGGAACGGCAACGCATCGACCGGGATCGCATCCCCTTCGGTCCACACCATAGGTACCGCTACGGGAGCCGCGGAGGGAGTCGCCACGATCCCCGTCTTGGTGATCTTCGCCTGCGTGTCCAGCTCGGCAGCACTCGCTGACAGGCCGAGAACCAGTAACCACGCCCATATCATTGTACCGCGCATGATCGTCCTTCTTGCTCGATCGACTCCGTCCCGGCGTTCGTCGTGGGGGGAGCCCCTGAGACCCAACGCGCGGAATCGCTCCTGAATTGTCATTGTATTTTAGCTGGATTTTTTAACAAAGTAAATCATTTTTTTCCCATCCCACCTCAATTTAGTGAACCAACCGGGTACCGAAGGGTAGGCATTCGCTCCACCGCATGATAGCCTGAACATCAGGAGGTCGACCCCAGAACCCGATCCGCGCCGAGTTGCGGCGTCCGGAGACGCGAACCATGAAGAAGATCTACGCCTGCCCGCATTGCGATACGGTCCTGAATCCGAGCGTGAAGATCCTGCTGGTGGTCTCCTATCGGAAAAAGAAGGGCCTGATCCTGCTCAGTCCGAAACCGGGGAACTTCCAGACCATCTGCGACGACACTTTCGAGCATTCGCTGAAACCGGGCGCCAAGGTGCACTTCAGTTGCCCTGTCTGCGCCGAGGATCTGACATCGAAGAAGGACCCGGAATTTGTCGAGTTGAAGCTGTTGAGCCCGGGACACGAGCCCCGCACGGTGGAGTTCAGCCGGGTCTATGGCAAGCAGGCCACTTTCATCATCGACGGCGATGACGTCACCACGTTCGGCCGCGATGTCAGTGATCCATCAAACACCAACTTTTTCGGCTCCTGATTCGACCATCTCCTGGCTTTCGGGGGTCGTGACCAGCAGTTCCTGGCCGCGGAACTCCGCCGCGCCGTTGGCGGCGAAATGCCACTCCGGGGTTGCCAGATGCGGAATCTCGAATCCACACTCGGCACAGACCGGATGGCCCTTGGCGTGCTTTTTCCCACGGGTCCACGATGCCGGGATGCGAACGGCGCCCTGGGCCACGAGGTCAACCAACTCCTGGCGCAACAAGCGGTCCCGCTCGCGCCAGGCATCCAGCCGTGCGGTCAATCGATCGACGGCCTCCTCGGTCTGTCCGCCCAGAATCGCATCGACTTCTTCATTGCAGGCGCAGTAGGCTTCTCGCGTGCGTGCAAACAGCTCGGCATAGTCCTGAAGATGTGGGCAGAATTGATCAGTCATCGCTTGGCTCCGGTTGGAGGATCCACAGTCGGCACCCCTCCTATCGGCCCGGGATCAGCTGGTTTTACCGATTATTGAAATCCTACGAATCGACTAGTTGTCATTTTCATGTCACAAAATCCTTTGATTCACCCGGTCCGATCATTAATGTCCATGGAATCGGGGTTCCGGCGCGTGAA
Organism: Candidatus Krumholzibacteriia bacterium; assembly: GCA_024762975.1. Lineage (GTDB taxonomy): Bacteria > Krumholzibacteriota > Krumholzibacteriia > LZORAL124-64-63 > LZORAL124-64-63 > JANTGJ01. Next base: position 705 of record JANTGJ010000002.1, on the reverse strand, counting down.
TTCGGGCATTTCCCGTTGGCGTCCGTCCCCGCCGAAGCGTTCTTTGAGGTCCAATTCCGGAGGCTCCCCACATGTTCGATTCGACCCGACTGAAGATCCTCGTTCTGGCCATGGTCGTGCTGTCCGCGCCGACCGTTTTCGCGCTCGAGATGATCGAGGACCACCTGGACATGGAAGGACCGTTCGCGGACGGCCCGGCCGTTACCGCTGCCTGCCTGGATTGCCACGACGACGTCGCACACGACTTCATGCAGACCTCGCACTGGACCTGGGCTCCCGAGCAGACGATCGGCAACGAAACCGTCGCGCTGGGCAAGAAGAACATGATCAACAACTTTTGTGTGGCCATCACCTCGAACTGGGCGCGCTGCACGAGTTGCCATGCCGGTTATGGTTGGGAAGATGCCGAGTTCGACTTCAGCGACGCCGAACGCATCGACTGTCTGGTCTGCCACGACCAGACCGGCACCTATCGCAAGTTCCCCACCGGAGCCGGTCATCCCGTCTACAAGCCGCAGGAGTGGCAGGGCAAGATCTGGGAACCCGCCGACCTCGCCGGGTTGGCTCGCGGTGTGGGTCTGCCGAAGCGCGGGAATTGCGGCGCCTGTCACTTCTCCGGCGGCGGCGGCAACAACGTCAAGCACGGTGACATGGAGAAGGCCCTGCTCAAACCCGCCTTCGAACTCGACGTTCACATGAGCCCGG
>JANTGJ010000001.1 GCA_024762975.1 Candidatus Krumholzibacteriia bacterium | reverse complement strand
GCGAAGATCAGGGCGATCGCAGCGACAGCAAAGAACACGGGGATGCGACGCAGGAGGTGCATTTCGACTCCGGTGGCTGGGGGACGAGGATTGTCTTGGACATATTATACCAAAAAAACACACATATGTGCGCATTTGGGAAAACTTTTTTGCCGAATCTGCTTCATGAATCCAGCGGCACCGTTTTCCAGCGCTCGATCCGTTTGACTATTAACAACCATCAATGCTAGATTCGTACGTCGAACGCAGCCGGCCAAGCACCGGATCTTCGAGCCTATTCCCGAGCCTGCCACCCCGGTCGAGCCCCGAGAGGAACCGTCCATGGAACACAGTTCTCCACCAAAATCGAACAAGCTTCTGCCCAGCAATGCCTACACGAAACTGGAGCCGGGGCAGGAGTACCAGCCCGTCGTCGGCCCCGACGACAAGCGCGCCGAGATCACGCTGTGGTCCGTCCTGACGGGCGTGGCCATGGTCATCGTCTTCTCCGCCGCCTGTATCTACATGGCACTGCGCGCGGGGAACGCGATCGAGGCCTCCATTCCCATCGCCATCCTGGCGATCTTCTTCGGTTCACTGAAGAAGGTGAAGAGTACGATCCTGGAAAACGTCATCGTCCAGTCCATCGGACAGGGTGCGGGCGTGGTCGCGGCCGGCGCGGCGTTCCTGGTGCCGGCGTTCTACCTGAATCAGGTCGCGATCAGCTGGTGGCAGATCTTCCTGGCCTGCTTCATCGGTGGCGTGCTCGGTACGGTGCTGATCATCCCGCTGCGTTCCTACTTCGTGAAGGACCTGCACGGTGAGCTGCCCTTCCCCGAAGCCACGGCGATCAACGAAATCCTCGTCTCCGGTGAATCCACCAGCCGCAGCGCCGGCAAGGTGCTGCTGATGGCCTTCGGCGTCGGTGCCGTCTACGACTTCCTGGTCGAAGCGGTCCACGCCTGGAATCCCACTCTGACCAGCAAAGCGTTGCTCGGCGGCGTCGGCCAGAAGATGAGCGCCCTGCGCCTGGACCTCGAGGTCAACGGCCTCGCGGCGCTGTTCGGACTGGGCTACATCATCGGCCTGCGTTATGCGGCGATCATCGCGGCCGGTTCGGTGCTGGCCTACCTGGTCATGGTCCCGATGGTCTACCACTTCGGTTCGGCCGTATCGGACTTCGTCTACGCCGGCAGCACCTACCACATCGCCGAGATGAGCTCGAACCAGATCTTCGGCGCGTTCGTCAAGCCGATCGGCATCGGCGCCATCGCCGTCTCTGGTATTATCGGCATCATCCGCATGGGCAAGATCATCATCGGTTCCCTGTCGCTGGGCTTCAAGGGCCTGACCGGCAAGTCGGAAACCAAGAGCGTTCCGCGAACCCAGACCGACATGAGCCCGCGCAACGTGCTGATGATCCAGGTCGGCTCGGTATTGCTGATGGGGATCTCCTTCTTCGTCATGGCCATGGGCACGACCGACGCCGCGACCGGCGCCAGTTACACCATGGGCCAGTCGTTGATGTTCGCACTGGTCGGCGCCATCGTCGGCTTTGCGCTGTCGTTCCTGTTCACTCCGGTGGCCGCACAGGCGATCGCCATCGTCGGTGTGAACCCGGTCTCGGGTATGACCCTGATCACCGTCGTCCTGACGATCCTCGCGCTGGTCGCGACGGGACTGAAGGGTACCGGCGGCATGTTTGTCGCGCTGATCGTGGGAACCGCGGTGTGTACGGCACTGTCGACGTCGGGTGCTTTGATCACTGACTTTAAAATCGGTTACTGGCTGGGCGCCACGCCCCGCAACCAGGAGCGCTGGAAGTTCCTGGGCATCGCCGTGGCCGCGCTGGTCGTGGCGTTCGTGATCCCGATCATGGACAGCGGCTTCCACTTCCTGGTCGATGACGGCACGGGCAACCTGATCTCGAACACCAAGGTGTTGCCTGCCCCGCAGGCGAACATGATCGCCGCCGTGTCGGCCGGTCTGCTGGACGATCCGGCCAACCAGCCCTGGCTGCTGTATGGACTGGGCGGAATCATTGCCATTGTGCTGTACATGGCCGGCGTGCCGATGCTGGCCTTTGCGCTGGGGATGTATCTGCCGATTTCGATCAACCTCCCGGTGCTGATCGGAGCTTTCGTAGCCTGGCTGATCGGCAACAGCGGACCCACGGAAAAGATCAAGCAGGCGCGTCGAGAGCAGGGCACATTGATTGCGTCCGGCATGATGGCGGGGGCTGCGATCTTTGGCATCATCACGGCGATCCTGCGCCAGCCCGGGCTGGGCGCACCGATCAAGTTCCTGTCGATTGGTGAGAAGTTCTGGCTCTCGACCGACCCGCTGACGGGGACGAAGGTGCTTGAGAGTGAGGCTGCTCATTGGTATGAGGGGCTGATGGGGCAGGGAATCAGTTTGGTGATGTATGTCATCCTCGCGCTGGTGGCCTTTGCACTGGCGAAACTGGGGGCTGACTGGTTCCTGAAGGAGCAGGAAGAGGCCGGGGAAGGCTAACCTGCGGAATTTTTCGGATTCGATCTACGGCCCGTCGCGGAGGTGACGGGCCGTTTTTGTGTTCCAATGGACACGCCCGCCCTCATCCGGTTGGACACAGAAGCCATCAAGGTCGCTCTAACTTGTTATTTTTCATCGAATAGACAACGGCCCCGCCCTTGCCACTATCCGGCAAAGGAGGTCCATCATGCACCCACGAACTCGAACCAACGACCACGGCGCCGGTATTCTCATCCTCATTTGGCTCCTGACTGTCCTCGGTCTGGCTGTCGCCAATGCCCACGCCGGGATCGCACTCCCCGTTCCTGCCGAGCCCGACCCGGGTCCCGGTACCGGCGAACTCGAACTGCTGTGCTCGACCGGCCGCATCGCACTGCCCGCCGTGCACACCGACGTCGACCTGCACGTCACCGGCCCGCTGATCCGCGCCATCGTCCGCCAGAAGTTCATCAACCCGGCCGACGAGGTGGTCTCGGCGCGGTACGTGTTCCCGCTGCCTCCGGGCGCTGCGGTTGCCGCCATGGAACTGCAGGTCGGCGAGCGGCGCATCGTCTCGATCGTGAAGGAGAAGGAAGCGGCGCGCGCCGTGTACGAGCAGGCCCGCAAGGAGGGGCGCAAGGCCGCGCTCGTTTCATCCGCGCGTCGCGATCTCTTCGTCACCGAGGTCGCCAACATCGGACCCGGCGAACAAGTGAGCGTGCGACTGGAGTACCTCGAGCAGGCCGGATACGAGGAAGGTTGGTTCACGTTGGCGCATCCGCTGACCTTCACACCGCGGTTCTTTCCGCCAGCGGCTTCGGACACGAACAGCGTCAGACCCCCCGATGAGACGGACCGGACCATCGCGCGCGCGCCGTTCGCCGCCCCCGGCGACAGCGACTACCCCCGCGCCCGTATCACGGTCAGCCTGACGCCCGGACTCGAGCTGGCGGACATCCGTTGCCCGTCCCACGAGGCGGATCTCGAGCAGGAGGGCGACACCTGGTGGATCGCACCGGTGGGCGGTGATATCCCGGCCGACCGCGATTTCCTCCTGCGCTGGCGGCCGGCGGACGATCCGCTCGCTCGCCCCCTGCTCTTTACCGAGACGGCCGGGGACGCGACCTACGCACTGCTGATGGTTGTACCCGGCGATCCCGATCCGCGTGCCGAACCGCTGCCCACCGACACCGTTTTTGTCATCGACGTCTCCGGATCGATGGGAGGCGAATCGATCGAACAGGCCAAACGGGCATTGCTCGCTTCGATCGACAAGCTGCGTGTGGGCGATCGCTTCGCCCTGCTGGCCTTCGACGATCGGCTCTATCCCTGGACCCGTGGACTGGAAGACGTCACGCCCCGCACGTTGATCGACGCCCGCCGCTGGGTGCGTGGTCGCCAGGCCCAGGGCGGCACGATGATGAATCCGGCGCTGATGCGGGCGCGGCTGATGGCCGGCGATGAGATCCAGTCCAAGCGAGCCCGCCAGATCATCCTGCTGACCGATGCCTCGGTCGGCAACGAGGATCAGCTCTTGCGAGAGGCCGTTGCGGCGATGGGCGATGTGAGACTGCACGTCGTAGGTATCGGCTCGGCGCCGAACCGGCACCTGGTGCGCCGCCTGGCCGGTGAGGGAGGCGGCGAGTCGTTCTTCGTGGCAGGCGGCACCGAGGACCTCGAGCGCCTGAGCGGCTTCCTGGCGCGCATCGGCCGACCCCAGTGGGTCGATCCGGAACTGAACTGGTTGGGAACCGGCAAAGTCGAGGGGTATCCGTCGCGCCTGCCCGCCCCGACCCCGGGTACGCTGGTGCTGTGGTCCGGTCGCCTGAGCGCAGGCGCCGAACTGAGGGGGGTCCTGCGGGCGGAAGGAGCCGCCGGGGACCTCCGCTTGCCCCTCGAGCCGATCGCTGCCCCTGCCGGTTCGGGGCTTGCCACGCGCTGGGCACGGTTGAAGGTCGATGATCTGCTGGCCTCCTACGATGTCTCGTACGGCGACGAGAGTGCGCAGCAGAAGTTGCGCGCCGACGTGGTGGCTACTGCTCTCAAGCAGGGACTCGTGACGCGCTTCACCAGTCGGGTTGCCGTCGAACTGGTACCCACGGTCGATCGGGCGGGAGACACCCGCGACGTGAAATCCGGCCTCCCCAAGGGATCCACCATGATGGGCGAACTGCCCGCCGGCGGAACTCTCGACGACCTGCTTCGAATCGCCGGCCTGGCTTTGCTGCTGGCCGGATCCACTTTCTCCCTGATGCGCAGGAGGCGGTCCCGATGAAGGTGACCCTGCTGACGTTCCTGATCCTCGCAGCCGGGGCCGGACTTCTCGGCCGCGACGGATACCGACGAGCAAAGGAAATCGTGGCCGTCCGGTTGGTCGCTGCCGCGACCGACGCCTACCTGGACGACGGTGCCGCACATCATCCCTGGTCGTGGGCCGACTTCCACCCCGTGGGCCGGCTCTACGTTCCCCGCCTGGAAGTATCGCAGGACATTCTCGACGGCGGTGTGGGCCAAGCGATGGCTTTCGGGCTGGCGTATCTGCCCGATACCGCTTCACCGGTCGAGGCCGGTAGGACCGACGCGCCGATCGGGCTGGCTGGACATCGCTCCTCGTTCGGCGGCTTTATCGGCGATCTTCGGATGCGCGACCTGCTGGTGCTCGATATGCCCGACGGTGATCACGCTTATCGGGTCAGCGAGATCCTCGTCGTGCCCAAGAGTGAGGTATCGGTGATGACCGCCGAATCCGGACCGGGACTGGCGCTCGTGACCTGTCATCCGGTCGATGGGATCCTGCCGACGCAGATGCGAAAGGTGGTACGCGCGGTGCCGGTTAGTTGAACTGCCGGTACCGCGACCGAAAGGAGCGTACACCCTCATTGAGAGTGGGCGGTGCGACCCGATGATCCCTGTCGACGAAACGCCGAAACCACCCTATAAATAGAAAGATCTGCAGGAATCGGATTCAACCCAATGAAGAGACGAAGATGAGCGCACGCACCGAGAATCTGCGCGTCGAGGGGTTCCAGCCCCTCCCCACTCCCGCCGAGTTGAAGGCGCAGATCCCCCAGTCGGCGGCCTCGGCAGGGGTCGTCAGCGAAGCACGCAACGAGATCGCACGGATCCTGGAACACAAGTCCCGCAGATTGCTGGTCGTCGTCGGTCCCTGCTCGATCCACGACCCCCGGGCGGCCATCGAATACGCCGGTCGCTTGAAGTTGCTCGCCGACGAAGTCGCCGACCGCATGCTGTTGGTGATGCGCGTCTACTTCGAAAAACCGCGCACGTCGGTCGGGTGGAAAGGGCTGATCAACGACCCGAACCTGGACGGGTCCTGTGACATGAACGAGGGGTTGCGGCGCGCCCGCTCCCTGCTGGCCGAAATCTCGGAACTGGGCCTGCCCGCCGCGGGCGAAATGCTGGATCCGATCACGCCCCACTACCTCGCCGACCTGATCTCCTGGGGCGCGGTCGGCGCACGTACCACCGAGTCGCAGACGCACCGCGAATTGGCCAGCGGCGTCTCGTTCCCCGTCGGATTCAAGAACGGTACGAATGGCAGCCTCCAGATTGCGATCAATGCGATGCGGTCGGCCCGCGAGGGACATCATTTCCTGGGCATCAATGAGGACGGTTTTTCCTGTGTTGTTCATACGCGCGGCAATCCGCACGTACATGTCGTGCTGCGCGGAGGCGACGAGGGACCGAACTATGACCCGGTGCGGGTTGCACGAGCTACAGAGACACTGACCGCCGCCGGCCTGAAACCGAATTTGATGATCGACTGCAGCCACGCCAACTGCGGCGGTGACCCTCGTCGGCAGGAAATCGTCGCGGCAGACGCTTTGCGACAGATCGAAGCGGGAAACCGTTCGATCATCGGCCTGATGATCGAAAGCCACCTGCATGCAGGGAATCAACCGATATCCGGAGATCTGAAGTACGGGATCTCGATCACGGACCCGTGCATCGATTGGGAGACGACAGAGCGGGTGATTCGCTCGGCACAAAGTCGGTTGGAGAGCAACCGATAGCGGTACCTCCCGCGCGGCGACGACCCGCCGTGCCGTGAATCATCCACAGAGCCCAGGTTTCGGATCCGGCTACGGCTGACCCAACATCCCTGCCAATCCATATTTGCTGCAACTGGCCTGGATCTCCTCGAAATTCACGATCACCGAGGATAGATCCTTCGGCACCATCTTCGAAAAATCCGACGTTGCCGGGGTCCGCGAGCTGAGACCCAGGAACTCCAGGATCGGTGCATGGAACGCTGCGCGATCGGCCAGGAAGTCCTCGTAGAAGACATTCAGTGTGCGGATCTTGATCTTCTCGAATCCCTGATCCCAGAACTGCACCCAGTGACGGATGTGGGCCACGGCCTGCTCGAATTCATGCACATCGATGGGGTAGGGGCCGCCGGTGTCACGGTAGTTGCGCTCATTGAATACACCGCGCTGACGGGCCAGGAGTCCGCTCAACGCGTGTCGCACGACATTGCGGCGGTGGATATTCACGACCGAGTAGTCGCGGTGAGCCAGCAGTTCGGCCAGGCCGACCCGCTCTCCCATCTGGTTGTCGATGATCTTGAATCCGACGGCTTTCGCTCCGGCGGCTTGGCCGCGCGCCTCGAATTGTTCGAGATAGGCGATGCGTGCCGGCAGATCGTCCGCAACTCCGTGCTGCCAACGCCACAGGTCGTAGGTCAGCGGTTCCCACTGGGCAACGACGCTTTCGGCCTCCTCGAATGCCGGCTCTGCGCCTCGTCCGAAAGGCTCGATGCGCTCCCAGAGCTGGTCTTCGTGTTCGATGCGCTCGACAGGGAGGTCGACTTCGGGGTGACGGCTGATCTCGTCAGCGATGACGGTGGTGCCGGACCGGCCCCGGCCGAAAACGATGAACTTCTGCACGGGCTCTCCTTGTTCGCGGGTGACTGGAGAACCTGAGATTAGCGGAGATGCACGACACCGACCAGACGCAATCGCGTCCACCCACTCGTCCGGTTGCGCTACGCGCGAGCCGAGGGATACGAAAAAGCGGCGGGCCGGAACCCGCCGCTCGATTTCCTTCCGATTCCGGTATCGGTCAATCGGTCGCGGCCGGTTCCCCATCCGTTACTGCCCGACCCAGATTCCCCAGAATGGCCAGTAGCCCCAGTACCGCAATCGACCAGCCAACCAGCGAAATACCCGGCAGTGTACTGGAGCCGGCCTCGAGGACCATCATGTCCGCCGCTACCCCACGCGTGCCCATGATCAGGTGCGGTACCAGCGCCAGGTTCAGTCCGGCCAGGTAGAGGAAGCCGCCAAACAGGGCGTAACTGGCGTTGTAGCTGCGACCTGTCACTTCGGGATACCAGGTGTGCAATCCCGCCAGCAGGGCGCTCATCAAGGCTCCCCAGATCAGGTAGTCCATCTGCGCCGAGGCAAACATCGTGTTGGCCAGGTAGGAGCCCAGGCCGGGGCTGCGCAGGAACAATTCCATCAGCACCGTGATACCGGCCATCAGGAAGAAACCCATCGTAAACAGCGAGGGTGCGGGCAGGTGATTCGCTCCCTGGTAGATCGTCGCCAACCAGCAGTAGGCGATCAGTGCGACCGGAATCACTCCCAACAGGGCCAGGATCGAGAAGGCGAAAGTCACCTGTGCATCCTGTCCCCAACCGGCCAGGTGCACACCCCAGGTCGTCAGGCCCAGACCCAACAGCGCGATCATCGAGCCGACCACCAGACGGTAGCCGGTGACTTCCTTGCGGCTGATCCGTTCCACGACGGCGCTGATGACACCCGCGGCGGGAATCAGAGCGAAGAAGGCGGCCGGACGCATTGCGAACCAGAAATAATTCTGCCACAACAACGGATCCGTGCCCTCACCGAACAGGCCACGACCCGTCCACTGACCGCCAGCCAGATACATCACCACGATGGCGAACATGATACCGGCAAAGGCCAACTGATAGGCACCCAGGTACAGGCCCCACGCCATCAGCGGCATACTGAAAAAATCGACATCCGTGCCGCGGCGGTAGTGCACCGTCACAATGAAGTTCAGGCCGGTGACGAACCAACTCGCAGCCAGAAAGAACAGTCCCAACGCCATGAATCCGAAGCCCGGATTGGCGCCCAGACTGAGGGGCGTCGGCAGTGTCCAGCCCGTAGCCACGGGGCCGACCAGGATCGAGAGGATCAACAGGCCCAGTCCCACCACATAGAAGCGCAGGCTGCAGCGACTGAGTGCCGGGAAGGCGAACTCGTCGGCACCGATCAACTGTGGCAACATCCGGTAGCCCAGGATCGAGGGGATCGCCGGAACCAGGAACAGGAAAACCAGCACCAGGCGGTGGTAGGTGATGATCTGGAACAACGAACCGACATCGCCCGCTTCGCCGGTAATCGACTTCAGCGTCAGCCACAGACTGAGCAGCGCACCGAGCAGGAAGGCGCCGAGAGTCCAGCACACGAACAGGGTCGAGATGCGATCGTGATCCATGGTATGAAACCAGGAATCCTGGGAACCGGCGGTAAACGGATTGCTCATGTCCGCCGGATTCGAAACCGGGGCGTTCATCTAGTTCCCCTCCTGCTGGGTCTCGGTAGTCACGGGCGTGTCGACCGCGGTCTCATCGACCGCGCCTTCGGGCGCGCCGCCGCGATCGGACAGCGTCTTGAGGAACGCCGTGATCGCTTCGATCTTCTTGTCGTCCAGGATACCCGCAAACGGCGTCATGACGGGCTGGAAGCCCTTGATGACCGAGACGTTCGGCGTCAGGATCGACTCCTTGATGTAGGCGTCGTTCGCGACAATGGTCTCGCCGCTCTCGGTCTCGAACTCGTGACCGTAGAGGTTCAGGAACGAGGGGCCGACCAACGCCGCGCCATTGGTCGTATGACAGACGGCACAGCCCTGCGTGTTGTAGAGCAACTCGCCGACCTCTTCGAGAGTCCGGCCGGCAAAGATATCCGACACGGCCGCCAACCAGGCATCGTAGTCGGCAGGCTCGTGCACGACCACGGCGCGCCGCAGTTCGGCGAAGCCCTCGCCGCTGTAGATGTTCGATTTCAGATCATAGGTGCCGGGCACGGTGGGCTCGACCCAGGTCTCGGCCAGACGCCCCGGGGCAACGCCCTCGTCCAGGCGGAAGGCGGGAATCGAAAGCGAGTGCATGACATCTTTCGAACCCATCAGAAGCCGGACCGGAGTGCCGGTTGCGACGTGCAAGGTGTCGGCAACGTGGCCGTTCGGATAGGCGAAGTCCCAGTCGCCCTGCGCGGCCGTGACGATGATCGTCCCGGAGGCAAACGGAGCCTCGGTGCGATCGACGAATACGCCGAAGCCCGCACCGGCGGCCAGCAAGCCCATACCGATGGCTGCCACGACCCACAGCACACGCAGAATCAGACTCGTGCGCAGCGTCACACTGCCCAGTGGAAATTGTCCCTCACGCTTGAATTGCATCACGAACGCGATGGCCAGGCCGACAAAGACGACCAGTACGACCAACGCGGCCATCATCACCTGCATGAAGGGACCATCGAGTTGCGCGGCGTGCGTCGACGCGGCTTCGGGGAACCAGGTTGCCAGCATGCCCAGGTTAGTCATGGCTGCCCCCCGTTCCTTCGGCCAGTTGCTTGACGAGTACTTCCTTCGCCGTTTCGATGGGGAGGCTCACCTTGCCCGCTTCGCGATCCAGCCAGGCCGGTTTGGCGGTCAGCAGATCCAGCTGGTCTGCCTCGTGCGCCAGCAGCGCCGGATCCCCAGACAGGTCCAGCTTCCGTTGGTGATCCAGCTTCCGGGCGGACAGGAATCCACCCTGCAGGAAAAGCGACAGGGCGTAGACGAACAGCAGTACAGCCAGCGTCAGCAGTACCACCGACCACGTGTCGAATCCCGATCCCTTCCTCGTTCCACTGCTCTGAGCAGCCATCAATCACTCCTTGGTCCGTTTAGGCATTCTCGAAGCGCAACGATTCCTCGAGGCGCGGGTCCTTGATCGGCACGAGCGAGCGTCCCATCGCCATGCGCGTAATGGCCGCCAGCCAGATTCCACCGACTCCGATGAACGCCGTCAGGTCCATCGGATCGATCACGAACGATTCGCTGAACTGCGGCATGATGGTCCAGTACAGGCTCAACCACTGGGCGCCGATGATCCAGAAAGCCCAGAAGGCGAGCATCTTGCGGCTACGCTTGGCGTAGCGCGAGACCAGGCCCGCGAACGGCAACGCGAACGTCACAAAAACGGTCGCCAGGCCGACCTTGCCCCAGCCGTTGGCCGAACGGATCCAGTACCAGTGGGTTTCCTCGGGAATATTCGCATACCAATACAGCATGTACTGGCTGAAGGCGATGTAGGCCCAGAAGAACGTGAAGGCGAACATCAGCTTGCCGTAGTCGTGGAAATGCTCAGGGCTGACAATCTCCGTCAAGCGCCCTGTATTCTGCAGCCCCATCGTTACCAGCGTCATCACCGCAAAGAACGTGACGAAACCGCCCGCCCAGTAGTAGACACCGAACATCGTGCTGAACCACAGTTGATCCACGCTCATGACCAGGTCCATGGACGCCAGTGCGATCGACAGTGCGTAGACGAGGATCGCGAAGCCGGCCATGTTCTCCATCTTGCGCGTCAGCTTCAGGTCGCCGTTTTCGTCCTGCTTCAACGAAGTACGCCAGAAGAACCAGCCCATCCCCGTCCACAGCACGAAGTAGATCGCCCAGCGCAGCATAAAAGCGTTACTGCTCAGGAACGCGGCCTTGTGCGCCATCGCCGGTTCGGCCGCCGCGACCGGATCGGCCCAGCCATAGATGCGCCCATGCAGCACGAAGACCGGGATGGCCATCAGCAGCATGAACGGCACCACACACGAAATGACCTCGGCCAATCGCCGGATCACGATGCACCAACTGGCTTTGGTCACGTACTGGATCGGGATGAAAACCAGCGCGCCCAGCGAGATGGCCAGGAAAAAAGCGAAGGAGACCAGGTAGGAAAACGCGAAATGTTCCAGATTGTCACCGCGGGTCATCCCCAGACCGAAGGTGATGGCAAGGCTGATCAGGCCAAGCACCCCACTGATCAGGAACACCCGTTGCCCGAGCCCATCGAGCGTGGTTTTCGTGTCTTCCAGACGAGGAACGTGATGACTGGACAACTTACTCTCCCTGGTTCTGGGTCGGAGTACCGCCGGTGGTGTCACCGGCCGGCGGAGCCGCGACGGATACGGCCGGGGGTTCGGCTTCGAGCGCGGCCCGCACATCCGGCGAAACATCAGCAAGCGTTGCATTGCGCGACAACTGCAGAGCCCGCACGTAGGCGACGATGGCCCATCGATCCTTCGGAGGAATCTGCGGGCCATAGGCCGGCATATTCCGGATACCGTGGGTGATCGTGTGATAGATGTGGCCCACCGGACGATCGACCACGGTCTGACTGGTCAGGTCCGTCGGCGGGGTCCACGTGCCCTCGGCCAGGGCGGTGGCTCGAGCGTGCACCATACCGGCACCATTGCCACTGCTGGAGTGACACGGCGCGCAAAAGATTTCAAAGCGCTCCTGGCCGCGGTCCACCACTTCGGCCGTCACTTCGAGGGGGAACACTTCGGTGTAGGTCGTATCACGGATCACTCCGCGATAGAACTCGGAGTTCTCCTGCAGTTGACCTCGTGCGACCGTTCCGGACGGGTGCAATCGCATGCTCTGACCATCGGCAAAGAATTCGCTCTTGGTCTGGGGTTTCACGTACGATTGATGGTCCATGTCGTAGACGATCTGCAGACGCGTACCTTCCTTCGGCGAGACCCGTGACTTGTACATCAGCCCCACGGGAATCAGCGAAAGTGCGACCAGCACCAGCAGTACGTAGATGATGGGACGGGGCATCCTCAGTCCTCCGTGCTCTGACCGGCATCGCCGGGTTCGTCGTCGCTGATCTCTTCGATCGAGAGACCACCCAGCGAGTCCAGGAAGTCGCGCGTTTTGCCCGCCTCGAACTGCGGATCATCCGCCTCGATGACGATGAAGAAACGATCCTGCGTTGCGCGACGGAATTGGGCGCTTTTGAACAGTGGGTGGTACAGCTTCGGCATGCCGTTCAGCCCCCACATCCCGAAAAAACAGCCGAAGGCACTCAGCAGCACCGTCAGCTCGAACATGATCGGAACGTTGGCCGGGATCCCGAACAGCGGCTTACCCGAAATGATGAACGGATAGTCGATGGCATTCATCCACCACTGCATCAGGACGGCCAGTCCGAGCCCCGTCAGGGCGCAGGCCAGCACGATGAACGGCAGCTGCGTTCCCCGGATACCCATCGCCTCGTCCATGCCGTGGATCGGGAACGGCGTGTGCACGTCCCATCGCTTGAAGCCCTGATCCCGTGTCTTGCGCACGGCCTCGACGAGCGCACTGGCGCTGTCGAATTCGACCATGATTCCGTAGAGGTTGCCTGGGGTACTCATTACTTGGCACCTCCCGTGTCGCCCGCATCACGCGGGATGTCACCGTGGTAATCGCCGACGCTGCGCCGCTCGCCACTGTGGGCGTCTGCGATCGGCATGACGGTCTTGACCTCGGCCATCGCCACCATGGGCAGATAGCGGATGAACAGCAGCACCAGCGTGAAGAACAGGCCGAAACTGCCCAGGAAAGTCAGAATGTCGACCGGGGTCGGCTTGTAGTAGGCCCAGCTCGAGGGCAGGAAGTCGCGGCTCAGGCTGGTGACCGTGATCACGAAACGCTCGAACCACATGCCGATGTTCACGAAGATGTAGATGATCCACATCACGAAAACGTTCGTGCGAATCTTCTTGATCCAGAAGATCTGCGGAGACAGCACGTTGCAGCTGACCATGATCCAATAGGCCCAGGCATAGGGACCAAAGGCGCGGTTGACGAACGCGAAGCTTTCGTTCGGATTGCCACCGTACCAGGCGATGAAGAACTCGGTCGCGTAGGCGAATCCGACCATCGAGCCCGTGGCCAGGATGATCTTGTTCATGTTCTCGAGGTGGTGAAGCGTGATGATGTGCTTCAGGCCGAACCACTGGCGCGCCGGGATCAGCAGCGTGCCGACCATCGCGAAGCCGGAAAACACGGCACCCGCGACGAAGTAGGGCGGGAAGATCGTCGTGTGCCAGCCCGGCAACTGCGAGGTCGCAAAGTCGAAGGACACGACCGAGTGCACCGAGAGCACCAGCGGCGTGGCCAGACCGGCGAGCAGGAGATAGGCCTTCTCGTAGCGATGCCAGTGGCGATGGCTGCCGCGCCATCCGAGAGCGAAGAAGCCATAGATGAGCTGCCGGAACTTGCCCCGGGCGCGATCGCGCAGCGTAGCCAGATCCGGCACCATTCCGGTGTACCAGAACAACAACGAGACGGTCGCGTACGTACCTACGGCGAACACATCCCACAGCAACGGGCTGCGGAAATTCGGCCACATGGCCTGGTAGTTCGGGATCGGGAACAGCCAGTGCACCAGCCAGACACGTCCGACGTGGATACCCGGGAAAATCCCGGCGCAGACCACGGCGAAAATCGTCATCGCCTCGGCAAACCGGTTGATCGAGGTCCTCCACTTCTGCCGTAGCAGGAAGAGGATGGCCGAGATCAACGTTCCGGCGTGTCCGATGCCGACCCAGAACACGAAGTTCACGATCGCCCAGCCCCAGCCAACAGGATTGTTCAGACCCCATACGCCCACACCCGTGACGATCAGATAGCCGATCATCGCGAACAGCACGGCGGTCAAGCCGGCAGTGAAGGTGAAGGCGATATACCACGCCTTCGGAGTCTTCCTTTCCAGCACGATGTCCGAAACCGTCGCCGTGATCGAAGTAAAGTCCTGGCCCCCGAGTATCAGCTCGGCCGGCCGGGTCGGATCGTCGATCGTGTTGTTCAGGGGGTCAGTGACCCTTGCTTCCATGTTTCAGTCTCCTTGGCCCGAGTCTGTTACCCCGGCCCGCCTAGCCATGGTTCGTCGGATGATCGTTCGTCTGCTCTTCGTGATGACCACCGTCGTGGCCTTTGTCGTGGCCTTCTTCGTGGCCTTCTTCGTGGCCATTGCCATGACCATTGTCATGACCATTTTCGTGACCCTCGCCATGCCCGCCGTGCGCCACATGCGGTTCGATCTCCAGGTTCGGATTCCGAATCCGTGCCAGGTAGAACATCCGCGGCTTCAGATGCAGGTAATTCAGCAGGTCATAGCTGCGATTCTTTTCGCGCATCCTGCTGACCCGGCTGTTCGGATCGTTCAGGTCACCGAAGACGATCGCATCGGCCGGACAGGTCTGCTGGCAGGCCGTCTGGATGTCGCCTTCCTGGATTTCACGACCCTCGACGCGCGCCTGCACACGGGCGCGTTCGATCCGCTGCACGCAGAACGTGCACTTTTCCATTACGCCGCGCGCCCGTACGGTCACGTCGGGGTTGTGCACCATTTTCTGCGTCTCGGTGAGATCCTCGAAATTGTTGAACCAGTTGAAGCGCCGCACCTTGTAGGGGCAGTTGTTCGAACAGTAGCGCGTGCCGACGCAACGGTTGTAGACCATCGCGTTGAGCCCCTCCTGCGTATGCATCGTCGCGGCGACCGGGCAGACCTGCTCGCAGGGAGCCATCTCGCACTGGGCACAGGCGACGGCCTGCTGCACGACCTTCGGATCCTCCGGATCGCCCAGGAAATACCGATCCATCCGGATCCACGACATCTCGCGACCGCGACCAACCTCGTCCTTACCCACGACTGCGACATTGTTCTCGGCCTGGCAGCCGATGACACAGGCATTGCAGCCGGTGCAGGTGTTCAGATCGACGCCCATGCCCCACTTGTGTCCACTGTAGTCCCACTCTTTCCACAGGGACTTCAAGGGCGGTGAGTGCACACCCAGGTGATCGACGAAGTGGTCGTTCTCCTTGTAGTGCTCGATCGTGCCCTCGCGCACCAGGCCCGGAACACGGCGCTGGATTTCCTGCGCACCGGCTTCGTCGATGGCGTGGTGATCCTGGGTCGTCGACAGCGGATAGACCCGGCCCGTGTGGGTCAGCTTCAGCCCGACTCCGCGATGCAATGCGTCCGAAGTCCTCAATGCGTAGGTGTTGAAGCCAGCGCCTTCGGCAACCTGACCGCCCCGGGTGCGGCCATAGCCCAACGGCAACACGACCGAATTTTTCGCTTGTCCCGGCAGGACATAGACAGCCATCTCCAACTGGCGGCCCTGGTAGTCCAGACTCGCGACCTCGCCGTGCTTGACCCCCAACTCATCGGCCGTAGCCGGGCCGATCAGTGCGGCGTTGTCCCAGGTCAGCTTGGTCATGAAGTCCGGCATCTCCTGCAGCCACGCGTTGTTGGCGTAGCGACCATCGAAGAGCGACGGATCCTGGGCAAAAATGATTTCCAGATTCTGTGCCGACAGGCCCGCGTCCATTTTCGGCTCGGGGATCGGCCGACCGGCCAGCGTCAGGGTCCGTGCAGCGGGCGCGCTGTCCCGGACCTGTCCGTCGTGGATGAACTTGCGCCACTTCTTCTCGAAGTCCTCGTCGGCATCGGTCGCCGGCGCGGAGCCCTTGCCGCCTTCCTGCGCGAAAAAGGTGTCGCGCGCGATCGTGAAAGCCGCGCGCGGAGTTTCCTCGAACGCCAGAGAAAGCACTTCGGTCACCGTTCGCCCATCGTACAAGGGCTCGATCAGCGGCTGCACAGCCAGGCGCGTGCCGTCCCAGCCGGTCGCATCGCCCCAGCTTTCCAGGTAGTGCGCGCGCGGCAGGTGCCAGGTGCACATCGCGCTGGTCTCATCGTCATGGCTGCTCAGATGAATGCGAACCGGAGCCTTCTGCAGTGCCGTCGCGAAGTCCAGATCGGCGGGCGCGGTGAAGACCGGATTGCCACCCAGAATCATCACCGTGCGAATGCCACCGCGGTTCAGATCGGCCGTCAGGTCCTCGATGAATTTCAGCTCGGGCATCTCCAGCGGCAGGAAGCTGATCGTCCTGCCGATGTTGCCCAGGGCTCGGTTCATGATGTGCAGCGCGGCGTGGACCTCGGGATCCTGGCGCAGTCCGGCGACCAACAGACTGTGACCGCGATGCGCGATCAGGTCGCGCGCCACGGCATCCAGATGCGGGATGCGTGCGGCGTGTTCCTTCCACTTCGTCAGGTCACCGTATTTGATGCCCGCATTCGACGGCAGCGGCAGTCCCTCGACCAGGAAGAGCTGTGCGGCCAGTGCCCACACCGTCGGTGCGATATCGGCCGCGGCGGTCGGGAAACGGTGATCGGCCATGCCGCCGGTGGTACTGAACGATGGCTCGAAACTGTACAGCCGGTTCATCTTTCCGGACTCTGCATCGCGCCCGGCGGCGAACTGCTTGTTGTTGCGCAGCGCCGAGGCATGGTCCTGCAGCACGTTCGCGTCGAAATCGACGATGACCTGGGCCTGCGAGAGGTCCAGTTGCGGCTTGGCCGGCTGGCCAAAGGCCATCGCGACACCCGCGATCTCGTTGCGACGACAGACCGGTTCGTGCAGGTAGATTTTCACCCCGGCGGCCCGAGCCTTGCCCAGGAGCCCCATCACCGACGGTGACGAGGTCGCCTCGGTCAGGACCGCGACCTGCGAAGTCACTCCCGCACCTCCGCCCCCGAGGAAAGCGGCGAAATCAGCCCAACTGCTGTCGGTATCGGTGCCGTTCTCGCGGCGGATCACCTTTTGACTGCGATCCGGGTCGTAGACATCCAAAACACTGGCCTGGGCAAAGACATCGGTCGCGCCCCGGCTGAGATCCACGTCGGGATTGCCGTCGATCTTGATCGGCCGGCCATCGTAGCTGGTGGCTAGTACGGACAACGTATTGGGACCGCGCTCCATCGTCGTGGCGAATTGCATCGGCGTACCCGGGTCCATCCCGGCGGGACGCTTGACGAAGGGAACGATTTTCTCTTCCGGCCAACGGCAACCCGCCAGCGTGGCCATGGCCATCGAAGCGGACATGATCTGGAGGAAGCGGCGACGGCTGACGCCATCCTGCTCGACCTCGATGCCGGCGGGGAATTCGTTCTCCACGGAGGCACGGAACTCGTCGGTGTCGGCCAGCTGCTGCAACGAGCGCCAGTGGCCCGGACCGTTGAAGTTGCTCATCTCGGACATTTCCTTTCCTACCAGTCCTATCTACCTGTGACAGGTCACGCAATCGGTCGACGGGTTGATACCGTGCTGCTCGCGCAACTTTGCGCCCAGCTCGCGCGGATCCCCCTCGGGCTTCCATTCCATGTCCGTGACGAACTCGACGGGACGCAGATTCGGATCGGGATCCCGATGACAATCGAGGCACCAGCTCATGTTCAGGGGAGCTTCCTGGCGGACAACCTCCATGCGGTCGACCCGGCCGTGACAGCTGATACAGCCGACACCGGATTGGATGTGACCGGCGTGGTTGAAGTACACGAAAT
The DNA here is from genome assembly GCA_024762975.1 of Candidatus Krumholzibacteriia bacterium. Lineage (GTDB taxonomy): Bacteria > Krumholzibacteriota > Krumholzibacteriia > LZORAL124-64-63 > LZORAL124-64-63 > JANTGJ01. Next base: position 63,542 of record JANTGJ010000001.1, on the reverse strand, counting down.
CCGGCAGATCGTGGACCTTCTCCCACTCCATGGGTTCACCCGTCTCATAACTCTTGCGGATGGGCGCCAACTTCTCGCTCTCGGTCTTGACCGTGGCGTGGCAGTTCATGCAGGTCGCCGTCGGCGGCACATTGGCTTTCGCTCCGGTCTCGACACCGGTGTGGCAATAGCGACAATCCATGCCCATACGACCGACGTGCAGCTCGTGGCTGTAGGGTACCGGCTGCTCGGGCGCGTAGCCTATGGCCGAATTCTGCGGCGAGAGGCCCCACGTGACCAGCAGGACCGCGTAGACGAGTCCCCCGACGGCAAGCAATGCGGAAAGCTCACGCAGCAGGTTGGTCCAGCGGGGAAAAACGAAATGGCCGCCGGAGTCCCTGCGGTTCGGCCCCGGATCCGTCGTGTTCGGATCTTTCCTGTTCTCCTGAGTCAAACGACTCGCCCCTTTCGCATCGGCGGCTCGGCCGCCCAGCTCGGGTTACCCCATTCCGACATCGCCTCCACCCGGGAGGAGTGTCGCTTTTCTTTCACAATCACCGGTCGGTTCCTCTCGGCGATGACCACAACGGCCAAGCCCGAGAAGACCAGGACCGTCAACAGCAGGACGATCCAGATCCAAGGCCGGTCATATAACCATTTTCCCATGAATCATGGTCCCCTGAAACGCACCTTCACGTTTTTCACGACACTGGTCGCCGAATCCGTGACGGTAAAGATGAAATCCCGGCCCGAGACATAGCCCTCGCGCGGCATCGACGCGAACAGCGTGACCTGCTGATCGGACAGCGGCGCCAGAGCGACACGAGGCTGCGGAATGATGTATTCGACACCCTCGACATCGGCGAAGACTTCGGCGGCGGGAGCGATCAGGTACACCTTCTCGTCGTCGGTCTTGTTCTGCAGATGGAAGGTATACAGATTACGGATCCGCCCTTCTTCCATGGTGAAGGGAATTCCCCGCGGGCGCATCACCGTCACATGGAAGGAGTCGCGGGATCCGACGCGGACAACGAACAACGTGGCCAGGGCCGCGAACGCGACCGCATAGATCCAGAACCGGCCCCGGAAGAAGTGGCTGACTCCGGTCTCGAAACCGCGGCTGGAGTCGAAACGCACCAGCCCCCGCGGTTTCTTGATCTTGTCCATGATCTCGTCGCAGGCATCGACACAGTTCGTGCAACCGATGCATTCCATCTGCAATCCGTTGCGGATGTCGATGCCGGTCGGACACACGTCGACACAGCGTCGGCAGTCGATGCAGTCCCCACCGCTCTCGACGCCCTTGCCCCGCGGTTCGCCGCGCTTCTTGTCATAGCCGATGATGACGGTGTCATAGTCCACGAGTGTGGCCTGCAATCGACCGTAGGGACAGATGATCAGGCAGGTCTGCTCGCGGAACCAGCTGTAGTCGAAGTACAGCATGCCGGTCCAGAACAAGCTCCACAACAGGGCCGTCGTGTGACCCGGGAAATGGGGCAGCAACCCCAGCAGTTCGCGGACCGGAATGAAGTAGGCCATGAACCAGATCGATATGGCCCACGCCAGAAGCAGGAACACCGTGTGCTTGGCCAGCTTGCGGCCGGTATTGCCGGCGCCGCCTTGCTTCTTGCGCTTCGCTCGCTGGAAGCGATCCCCCTCGATGAAACGTTCGATGGGGCGGAATACGCCCTCCATGAAGACCGTCTGGGGACAGAGAAATCCGCACCACACGCGCCCCGCCAGGGACGTCAGCACGAAAAGACCCAGCCCCATGCCGATCAGCAGGAAGAACACCAGGTGGAAGTCCTGGTTCGTAAAGGTGCCGCCGAACAGATGTGCCGTCCGCCTCGGAATATCGATGTGCACCGCCGGGTGGCCCCCGACCTGGATCAGGGGCAACGCCACGAAAACCAGGTTCAAAAGCCAATAGCCCGTCTTCTTGATGCGCTGCCAGCGTCCGCGGACATCGGCGACCTGCAGGAAATTTCGCGAGCCGTCGTCGTTGATCGTATAGACCGTATTGAGATCCGGCCGCCTCTGTGCGGGCTTACTCAACGCAGGGCTCGCCTTCGGGTGCCTTGCCCGGCACGTTCGTATTCCGCAAGGTCAGCACATAGGCCACGGCGGATTGCGCCCGGGTCGGACCCAACTGATTCAACCAGGCGGGCATCCCCTTGGCAGCGACGCCTTCATAAACCGTGTTCAGCAGGTCCATCGGCTTGCAGCCATGGATCCACACATTGTCGGTCAGGTTCGGTCCGACCATGCCCTGCCCCTGATCGAGGTGGCAGGCCACGCAGTGTTTGCTGAAGATCTCGCGGCCTTCGGCCACCTTCGTGTCCATCTGACTCATGGCCCAGAGCGTTTCGTCGTTCATGCCGGCGGCGGCCATGCGGGCCAGTTCGGCCTCCTGGGCCACCTGCATGGAGGTCTCGAAGTCTGCCCGGGGCAGATCCCGCAACTCCAGGGTGTGGAATACCAGCCAGTAGAGCAATGCGAAGACCATCGAGCCCCACATGATCCACAACCACCAGTTGGGCAAACGATTGTCGAATTCCTGAATCCCATCGAACTCATGGGTCAGGATCGTGTCCTGCCGGTATTCTTCGCGGTTGTCGCGCGTCGGTTCCTGATGCTCGCTCATTTAACGGGTCCTCCCATCTTGCAACTCATGGGCCGGGTCGGTCACCACAGGCTCGTTGCGGCCGTGATTGTCCGGATCAATTCGCGTGTCGGTTTCCTGTTCGGACACGAAAGGCAGCGACGCCATTTCGTCGATCTTCTTCTGATCGCGCAATCCGAGGAACACATAGGCCAGCACGCCGACGAAGATCATCACGAAGATGAGCAGCGCCAACACGGGCCAGACCAACAGGTCGCTCTTGGAGTAGAATTCCTGGTACACTGGCTACTCCCCGGCCGGCGCTGTTTCCAGCGCCGCGGTTGTGGCTTCACCCTCGGCCGGAGCCGCCTCCGGAGCCGGCGCCTCGACGGGCGTCGCCGGCTGCGGCAGTTCGTTGGTTTTTCCCAACTGCTGCAGATAGGCGATCACGGCGACGAGTTCCGAATTCGGCGCCACTTCGACACCCTTTTCGCTCAGGTAGTCGGAAATCTCCTGTCCCTGCTGCGCGAACCGGGCCTCGGCGCGGGCGAAGTCCTCGTCGGTGTACGGTACGCCGAGCTTGGCCAGCACGCGCATGCGTCCGACATAGACCGCCGCATCCAGGGTCTTGGTCTTGAAGTGCGTGTAGGTCGGCATATTCGATGCCGGCGAAGTCGAGCGCGGATCCATCAGGTGAAGGTAGTGCCACAAGTGGTCGTACTTGCCCCCCACGCGCGCCAGATCCAGCCCGGTGCGTTTCGAGCCCCACTGGAAGGGGAAATCCAGCAAGGATTCTTCGAGCCGGGAGTAGTCGCCGTAGCGCAGTACCTCGTGCCGGAAGGGACGAATCATCTGGCTATGACAGGTATAGCACCCTTCGGAAACGTAGACGTCCCGCCCGGCCAGTTCCAGCGGAGTGTAAGGCTTCTGCAGCCATTTCGCGGTCTCCGCCAACTCGGGGTCGGCCTCGATCATCTCGGCCGTGATGTTCATCGGCACTTTCTCGCTGACGATGATCGTAGGGATGATCTCGACCGCACCGCCGATCAGGATGGCAACCAGGGCCAGGATCGTGAACACCAGTGCGTGGCGCTCGACCAGCCCGTACCACTCGCCCCATTTTCGCTGGTGCAGGCCGTACGAAATAATTCCAGCCACGAAAACGACGATCAACACCGCCAACAGTACCGGACTGAGCAGTCCGCCCGAGGCGCCGAACCAGATCGCCAATACCAGGATTCCTCCGATGAACAGCATCGGAGCGCTGGTCAGCAACTTCCAGGCGCTTTCCTTGTCACCCTCGGCACGCTTCGCCGGAACCTGGATACTGACCGTGGCGGGACTTCCCTGCTTGGCGGTCATGATCAGGTTCCAGACCAGCAGGAAGGCGCTGGCCAGATACAATACTCCGCCGGCCAGACGCGTCGCGTACATGGCACGACTATTGGTCAGTCCCTCGATGAAGTCGGGGTACATCAGGTAACCCTCGGCGTCCATGGCGCGCCAGAACAGACCCTGGCTGACACCGCTGACCCACATCGAAACGATGTACATCAGGATTCCGATCGTCGCGAACCAGAAGTGCCACTCGGCCAGCCGTTTGGACCACAATTTGGTTCCGTACAACCTCGGCCACATCCAGTACAGGATACCGAAGGTCATGAAGCCGTTCCAGCCCAGCGCGCCGCCGTGAACGTGGCCAATGATCCAATCGGTGTAATGGCCCAGCGCGGAAACACTCTTGATGGACAGCAACGGTCCCTCGAACGTGCTCATGCCGTAGAAGGTGACGGCGACAACGAAGAACTTGATGACCGGATCGGTGCGCAACTTGTCCCAGGCGCCGCGCAGCGTCAGCAACCCGTTCAGCATACCGCCCCAGCTCGGAGCCCACAGCATCACCGAAAAGATCATGCCCAGAGTCTGCGCCCAGTCGGGCAGGGCCGTGTACAGCAGATGGTGCGGCCCGGCCCAGATATACAGGAAAATCAGAGACCAGAAGTGAACCACCGACAGCCGATACGAATACACCGGACGCTCGGCCGCCTTGACCATGAAGTAGTACATCAGGCCCAGCGGCGGCGTGGTCAGGAAGAAGGCCACGGCGTTGTGTCCGTACCACCACTGCACGAGGGCGTCCTGAACTCCGCCGAAGATCGGATAGCTGTGCGTCAGGCTGGTCGGAATCTGCAGATTGTTGACGATGTACAGCACCGCAATGGTCACGATGGTCGAGATATAGAACCAGATCGCGACGTACAGATTTTTTTCATTCCGCTTGGCCAGCGTCCAGAAGAAGTTGATGGCGAAAACAACCCAGACGACTACGACCAACAGGTCGATGGGCCAGATCAGCTCCGCGTACTCCTTGCTTTGGGTCAGCCCGAGCGGGTAGGTGACGGCCGCCAGCACGATGACCAGCTGCCAGCCCCAGAAGTTGGCCCAGCTCAGGAAATCGTTAGCCATCCGGACCTTGAGCAATCGCTGGGTGGAGTAGTAGATGCCGGCAAACATTCCATTGCCGACAAATGCGAAAATCGCGGCGTTGGTGTGCAGCGGCCGCAAACGCCCGAAACTGAGCCACTCGAGATCGAGGTTCACCTGCCAGAAAGACAGCGCCGCGGCAATCCAGGCACCAGCCAGGAAAGCGACAATTCCCCATACAACGGTGACGATCGAAAACGCTCGAACGATCGCGTCATCGAAGACCACGGTCTTCATTTGCGTGTTAGTGGCTTCCATGGGGAGCACCCGCCTCCTTCATTGTTCGATCCCGCGAACCCGCTGTACCCGGGTTCGATCCTGGTCGCACGGAGGCCGTCAGCCCCCTGTTTCTGAATCCACATTCCCGTTCACATCCGATTTTGATTCCGGATTACAACCCATTTCATCCAATTTGTCACCCTCGGATTTACTCGGATTTTTCTTCATGCCGTCGTCATCGGCCAAGGGCAACAGCGAAAGACGATCGCCATGCTCGAAATCTCCATCGAACAGGCGTGTGAAGAAAAAAACAAGTCCGGCAGCGACCAGAGTCAGGCTGATGAACACCAGGGCCACGATCACATCCATGTCAGCCTCCTTCCCGAAAGCCTTACTGCGGTAAGCGAGACGACCGCAACCGAACTGATCGGCATCAGGATGGCTGCAACCACCGGGGTGACCAACGCGCCCAGACACAGTCCTACGGCGAGGACATTGTACCCCACGGCCACCATCAAATTGAAGCGTACCACCCGACGCAACTGGCGGGCGGCCAACAACGAACGGCGAATCGCCGCGATACCGTCGCCCAGGAAGTAAAAGTCCGCCTTTCCCGGCAGAACCGGGCGGTCGACCGCCGGAGTGGCGGCACAGAGTGCGGCCTCGAAGCTCGGGCTGTCATTCAACCCGTCCCCGACCATCAGGGTATCTCGCTCATCCAGATCCCGGACGCGCTGCGCCTTCTGCTCGGGGGTCAGCCCCCCGAAAGCCCGCTCGGGAGCCACGCCCAGCGCGGCGGCGGCCGCAGCGACCTTTTCCTGGCTGTCACCGCTGAGCAAAAATAGAGAAAAACCCTCTGATTTCAAGAATTCGATCTCGGACGCGGCATCGGATTTGAATTCCTCGCTCAGGACGAAACAAGCTAAAACCTCACCATTGCGACTAAAAACAGTAGATCCCGTGCTCGGCAAGGTTGTCACAACCTCGTCATCGGGCCCACCCGGCGCGTTTTCGCGCATTTCGGCAAAATCGGGTTTCCCCAACCGCCACCGTGCGCCCTCATACTCGAATTCGAGACCTGCCCCTGGAATTTCCCGCAGATTTTCTCCCGCGGCGGACCGAATTGCCTCCGCCGGGCGGTCATCCCGGCGCATCGCCGCAAACAGGCAGAGACTGGCCGGATGGTTCGAGCGGGCGGACATGTGTTGCAGTACCCCGCGTTCGACCGGGGGCAGGCCACTCAAAACGGAGGCTGAGTCCGGATGCAGGGCCAATTGCCCCAGCGTCAGGGTGCCGGTCTTGTCCAGCAGGATCTTGCGCACGTCCAGCGCCTTTTCCAGAAAGGTCTGTTTGCGCAGAAAGACACCCGATCGCCGCAGCGCGAAGTGAATCAGCTCCTCGGCCAGGGGCGTGGCCAGCCCCAGGGCGCAGGGGCAGGTCACGACCAGAATGGATATCGCCACTTCCAACGCGGTAAAATGATCGATGCGGTACCATCCCAAAAATCCAGCGGTCGCCGAGATCAGAACCAACGATACATACCAACTGCTGATCCGGTGCCACCAACGGGGACGGAAATCCTCGTCCGCCGTCACCGTCGAGCGCAACAGATCCTGCAAACGGGAATCGGCGAAATCCTGGCTGGCCGTGGCCGAAAAACCGTGCTCCGAGGCGTTGAAGGCGCCGGCCGGAATCACCTCACCGGGCTGGAAAGCGACCTGGTCGGATTCGCCACTGATCCAGTCCAGCGAAACTTCGGTGGAACGGCGCATCAGGATTCCGTCCACCGGCAACAGATCGCCGGGCGCGATCCACAATTCGTCCCCCTGCAGAATGTCGGTCGCCGCTACGGGGGCAACCGTTCCGTCCTGATCCAATCGTTTCGTCGTCAGGTTCTCCGCACCGGCCGAATCCAGCAGGGCGTTGCGATTGCGCTCGAGGATGTGCTCCTGAGCCCAACGTCCCACCAGCATCAGTGCGATAAAAATGGTCAGACTGTCGAAATAGGCCGCCTCCGGCCCACCGGTCAGAAAACCATAGACCGAGCCCAGATAGGCCAGAATCATTCCCAACGAAATGGGCAGATCCAGATGGGCAATCCGCCGCCGCAGTCCCGCGATGGCCGCCTGGAAAAAAACGCCGCCACCGGCAATCAGTGAGACCGTGGCCAGAGCCAGACTGAGCCAGCCCATGAACTGGTACAACCGCCCGTCCACCGGCGCGAGGCCGAAGTAGTAGCTGAGGCTGAACATCATCACGTTCATGGCCATCGAGATCGAAACGGCCATGCGCATCAGCAGCCCGCGCGATTTGCCACGACTCCGTTTGCGTGAGGGTCCGAGGCGATAGCCGAATTTCTCGACCTCACCGAGAAAGAATTTCAGATCGCCGGCGGCCGGGTCCCAGGTCAGCTCGACCGTGCCCAGGGTGGGATTGATGCGCAACTGGATCGCGCCCGGCAAGCGATTGAAGAGCTCCTCGATCAGCCATACGCAGGCCGCGCAGTGCACGCCCTGGATATCCAGGGAGAGATTCAGGATGCCGCGGGCATCGGGTGGCGTCTCGGCCAGCATCCGGTCCAGCCAGTCGTGGCTGTCGGGGCGTAGGTGAGCGGCCGGGGCGTGGGCACCGGACTTCAGGTCGTAGTACCGGGCCAGGTCGGCCTCGTGGATCATGTGGTAGACGCCGCGGCAGCCGCGGCAGCAGAACGGGCCCTCGGCGCGCTGCCAGAAGGGGCCCAGATCGTTCTCGCAGTGCAGGCAGCGGTGTTTCTCCGCCGCTTCGCGCCAGTCCTCGGGCCAGTCCTGTTCCTGGATCAGTTCGTTCATTGCCGTGGTTCCCGTCGTACCCCGCGCATGGGTTCGCTATCGCGAAAAGGCGCCGCGAACCGTGTCGCGACGCCTTGCATGGTAACTGTTTTTTCGGCAGGTTCCACTACTCTCCGGCGGTAGGCGCCGGAGCCGGGGTCGGCTCGGGCATCTCGAATTCGGCGTCGTCGACTTCCTGGTTCAGCTTCACCGAGGTCATCATCACAGTGTTGGCGACTACGCCGCCCATTCGAGTCTCTACGGCGAAGGGCATGACAATCCCCTCCACCTCCTGGAAATCGCTCAGATAGGTCTCGGATTCGACCTCGTTCGTATCGATGGTGATGCGCGTGGCCTGCTTGATCGTCAGGAAATATTCCTTGTCGATGAAGAAGTCGATCACGATCCCGTCGTGGGTATCGAGGGTCAGCTTGTAGGCAGGTGTCTCTTCAACGTCTTCCTCACCTTCGTAGGTCGCCGTCCAACCCTTTTCCTGGTAGCCGAGCAGCGGGCCGTCGATGTTGGCCTGGATCGCGAAGCTCTTGGACTCGACTTCGGCCATCGGCTGCGGGTCGGTCGAACCCATCATCGGATTGATCGACCAACCGGCACCGTCGGCAAAGCACTGGATCATGGTCATGCCCATGAATGAGGCCTCGATCTTCATCTTGTCAGGACGCTTCTGCTTCATCGTGAACGGGATCTCCATGCCTTGCGTCATGAAGTTACCTTCGATGGTAAGGGTCTCGATACCCTTGATCTTGTCCTTGCCGCCCTGGGCTTCGACGTTCTTGGCGATCAATTCATCGACATCCATGGCTGCGACCGGCAGGGCCATCGCGATGAGGGCCAGGGCGACCAGTGTGCGGGTCGTGACTGTCAGTATATTCACGGAATCTTCCTCCTGAGCGGAAGTCGGGGGCTGGTTACAACTCGGCGGAGGATGATCCAAGCCGGGCGCCGCCGCAAGTGAATTCGAATTCCGGATCAAGGACAGGAGTGCCCGAGATGTTTTGCGAACTCGCCGACATCGGCCAGGTTCAAGACTCCGTCCCAGACGAAATCAGCGGCGTAGTCGTAGCCAGCGAAAGCAGCGGCGAAGCGCCACACGTCGGCCAGATTGACGATACCGTCCGCATTCATATCGGGGCTATTTACGCGGATGTGAGGGACCACACCGTCGCCCAGGGGGTCGCCGTTATAATAGACCCGCAGACCGGGCTCGGGCATACAGCCCCCCCCGCGCAAGGGCCAGTAAAAAGCCGTGATCCCGGAGACACCGGGTTCGTAGTCGGGTAGATTTGTCGCGTCGCACAGATCGAGCCCCGGACCACCGAGCCACAGATCCAACCGCGGGATGTACGGCGTCGCGATCCCTTCCTCATCGAGCAACTGGATCACGATCATGGCGTCCACCGTACCGCCGCCAAAAACCTGTGCCCGGTCAAGGCGGGTACCGTCCGCGTCCGGACACATGATGAGTGAAACCGGCTCAGTCGCACGGGTAGTCACGATGCAGGAAGGAGGGTCTACCGTCCGGAACTGCGCCACGGCGTTTTGGGCGGTGATCAGGCAAACGAAGAACAGGGCACACATCAGAAAGCTACGCATCATCACGCTTCTTCCTGTGCGCACGGGGTCGCCGGCCGGCACACGGGTTGGATGGGGACGATTCAGTATACAGGATTCCGGGCCGATCGAACAGCCGAAACCGCTGGACCGCCTTCACGGCAGCCTCTAGTATTTCCTCGCTCGTACCCCCCGTTTCCGGGGCGCATGCTGTTGTGCGTCCGAGATCCGGCATCACCCCGCCAAGAGAGGTACTTCATGGAGCACGACCCCCAACCGACCGTGGTCGGTCTGCCGGAAAACGCCCGGCGTGAGCTGAAGGATGGCGAACGGTACATCCCGGTCGTACCGGGCGACGACGTCGCCGAAGTCACGTCGCGCTCGATCAGTCTGGGCCTGATTCTCTGCGCCGTCTTCGCCATGTCCGCCGCCTACGTGGCTCTCAAGCTGGGCCAGGGAATCGAGGCCGCGATTCCGATTGCGATCCTGGGCATCGGCTACTCGCAGCTTCGGCCCCGCAAGAGCACCCTGCTGGAGAACGTCATCGTCCAGTCCGTGGGCGCGAACTCCTCGCACGTCGTTTCCGGCGCGGTATTCACCATCCCGGCGCTGTACATGCTGGCCGCCGAACCCGGCAGCGGTGTTGCGCAGCCGTCGGTATGGCAGGTCATCCTGGTCTCGTTCCTGGGCGGTTGTCTGGGAATCCTGTTCCTGATCCCGCTGCGTCATCACTTCATGGTCGAAATGCACGGCAAATTTCCCTGGCCCGAAGGCACGGCCACGACCGAGATCGTGTTGTCCGGCGAACGCGCCGGCGGACAGGCCAAGATCCTGGCCATCGCCGCCGGCATCGGCGCACTGTACGACGGATTGGTGCTGACGCTGCATGCCATGGGTGAGCTGATCACCTTCAAGGTGGTCTGGATCGGCAAGTTCATGGAAGGGCAGTTCCTGAAGCTCGCATTGCTGAACAACGCGGCCATCGTCGGCGTGGGCTACATCATCGGTGTGAAGTACGCGGCGATCATCTGCGCCGGATCCTTCATGAGCTCGTGGCTGCTGGTCCCGGCCTTCCATGCCATCGGCCAGCATGTGCCGGGAGTCCTCGCCCCCGGAACCATCCCCATCGGCGACATGAACATGAACGAGGTGTTCAAGTACTACGTGCGAATCATCGGCGTCGGCGGCATCGCCGGCGCAGGGATGCTGGGGATCCTGCAATCGGTACCCTCGATGGTCCGATCGATCGTGGCCAACCTGAAGGGAATGGGCCATCAGGACCTGCGGGCCAAGACCGAGTTGCCGCGCACCGACCGTTCCCTTCCCACGTCCGTCACCTGGATCGGCCTGGCCATCTTCGCGGTTACGGCGATCGTCTTTTTCACGTTCGGTCTGGGCATCGAACACGCCTTCGGCTTCGCGCTGGCCGGCACCGTGCTGGTCATCGTGATCGCCTTCCTGTTCGCCCCGGTGAGCGCGCGCGCGATCGCCATCGTCGGCACCAACCCGGTTTCGGGCATGACCATGTTGACGCTGATCATCACCGGTCTGGTGATGAAGAAGATGGGCCTGATGGGCGGCCCCGGCATGTTCGTGACGATGATGGTCGGCGGCGTGGTCTGCACCGCGCTGGCCGCCTCCGGTGCATTGGCCAGCGATCTGAAGATCGGTCACTGGCTGGGTGCTACTCCTTCGAAGCAGTTGGCGCTGAAGTTTGTCGGCACCGCTGTTGCCGCCGTCTTCTGCGGCCTGGCCATGTGGCTGCTATCGCAGGCCGGCGAGGGCTTCGGCAGCCCGCAGATTCCGGCTCCGCAGGCGTCGGCGATGAAGGAGATCCTGGTGGGCATCTTCGGTACCACCGAGCAACCGTTGCAGTGGTACCTGTTCGCCCTCGGCGTGATCTTCGCGATCGTGCTGCGCATCATCGGCGTGCCGGCTCTGGCTTTCGCGCTGGGCATGTACCTGCCGATGGAGATCAACGCGCCCGTCCTGCTCGGTGGCGTGCTGGCGTGGTTCGTCCAGCATGGCGGCTCCGAAGCGCTGATCAAGGCCCGTCACCAGAAGGGCACGCTGATCGCATCGGGTCTGATTGCCGGTGGCGCGCTCTTCGGCGTCATCAACGCCGGCCTGGGCGTGGGTTTCGGCAACGAGACCATGGCCAAGCTGCACCTGCTGAACGAGCACCAGTTCGAAGGTATGCTGGGCGAAGGCCTGGCCATCGCCTTCCTGACGATCCTGTGTCTGGTGATTGTCAACTGGGCGCGGAGTGCGAAGGCGAATTAGTCCTCGTACTACCGTGATTGTCGACAACGGCCCTCGCCTCGGCGGGGGCCGTTGTACTATGCTGGATCCTTGGGGAACCGAATCGATCCTCTGAACGGGAGCCGAACATGCGCGACGCCGCCATCCGGGTACTGATGATGCCCCGCGATACGAATCACCACGGCACCATCTTCGGCGGTGTGATCCTCAGCCACATCGATCAGGCCGGCGCCGTGGCCGCCATCGAACGGGGTTGTCAACGCGTGGTGACCGTGGCGATGGATCGGATCGTTTTCGAGGAACCCGTCCACGTGGGCGACCTGGTCAGCTTCTATGCAGAAGTCATCGAGGTGGGCCGGACCTCGATCCGGGTTCGGGTCGACGTCGAGGCCCGGCGCCGCAGCGGAGGCGAGCGGGTCTCCGTGACCCGGGCCGAGGTCAAATACGTGAACATCGACAGGAACGGGAAGCCGACTCCGGTGCCGGCCGAGGCCTAACGGCCCGGCACCCGTTCCCCCTACACCGTGTGAATCACCCGCCCGCCGGCCTGGCCAGCGCCCGGTCCCAGTTCGATCACGCGGTCGGCCATCGCGATCAGCTGGGCATTGTGCTCCGTGAAGATCAAGGTATGGCCCGCGGCGGCCAGGCGGCACATCAACTTGCCCAAATGCTCGATGTCCGCCATGTGCAACCCGGCGGTCGGCTCATCGCACAGCAGCAGGTCACCGCCGCCGGAACGCCGTCCCGGCAGCAGGCGGCAGGCCAGATTCAGCCGCTGGCGTTCCCCGCCCGAGAGAGTGCGGGTCGGCTGACCCAGGGTCAGGTAGTCGAGGCCCACGTCGGCCAGCGGTTGCAGACCGGCCGTGATCTTCTTCTGGTCGTCGAAAAACTCGAGCGCCTCACCGATCGTCATTCGCAGGATATCGGCGATGTTGGAACCTCTCCAACGGCAGGCCAGCACTTCGTCGCGAAAACCTTCGCCGCCGCACTGGGGACAGGCCGAGTGGACATCGCTCAGGAAATCCAGGGCCACTTCGATGCGCCCGGAACCTGCGCAATTCTCGCACCGGCCTCCTTTGCTGGCGGTGCCGAAGTGGCGGACGGCGAATCCGGCCTGCTGCGCCTCCCGGGTCGTGGCCAGCAGTTTGCGCACGGGCGCGACGATCCCTGAAGCCGTGGCCGGGTTCCCGGCGCCGCCCGCGAGCGACGGCCCCGGCTGAATCGCAACGACCTCATCGAAGCGATCCAGGCCTTCCACCTGGCGACAGCCGGTCGGCCGGCCCGCTTCGGCCGTGGCGCCCAGAGCACCAAAAACCAGACTCGATTTTCCGCTGCCCGATACGCCGACGACCGCGTTCAAACCACCCACCAGGAACTCGGCGTCGAGGTCACGCAGGTTGTTCACGCAGGCGCCGCGCACGGCCAGTTTCTCATGGCCGGTGCCGGCAGTGCCGGGGTGTGGTGTGATCGACTCGCCCAGCCAATGTCCTGTCACCGAGTCTTCATTCGCCTCGATCTCGGCCGGCGTACCGGTGGCCACGATGCGTCCGCCCAGCCGCCCGGCGCCCGGTCCCAGATCGATCACATGATCGGCTCGACGGATCACCTCGGGATCGTGCTCGACCAACACCAGCGTGTTGCCCTGGTCGCGCAGCTCCTCGAGTACTCCCCACAACAATTCCGTATCGCGCGGGTGCAGACCCAGCGTCGGTTCATCCAGCACGATCACCAGATCGCGCAGCCGCGATCCGATCTGTCGTGCCAACCGCAGGCGGCGATTCTCCCCGCCCGACAGCGTGGCCGTGGCACGGTCCAGGGACAAGTATCCCAGTCCGACCCGGCGCAGTGTATCCAGCTTGCGCAGCACCTCGTCGCGCAGGTGCGGAACGGTCGCCAGCGGACCGGCCGGATCGTCGAAGAATCTGTGCGCCGCCCCGATCTCCAGCGCGCACACGTCAGCGATGGATTGCCCGGCGACTTTCACCTGCAGGGCCTCCGGTCCGAGACGACGGCCTGCGCAGGCGGAGCAGGCCGACTCGCTCATCACGCCCAGCATTTCGCGGCCGCGGCGATCGGCATGCTTGCGATCGTACTCTTCATCGACCAGACCACAGAAACCGGGCCAGGCGCCATGGAACTCGTGCTCGCCCTCGCTCTTGCCGCGCCTGAAACGCCAGACGACGTCATAGGTGCGATCGCCTGTGCCATACATCGCGACGTGGCGTGACTCGTCGTTCAACTCACTCCACGGCACCTCGAAGTCGAGGCCGCGCTCTTGGCCCACCTGCCGCAACGTGGCCACGTACTGCCCATCGCGTTCGCCGTAGAATCGGCCGGTCTTGTGGCCGTCCAAAGCGCCGTTGAGCAGCGACAGACTCGGATCGGTGACCAGCTTCCGGGGATCACAGGCCGTGATCGTACCCAGGCCGCGACACGTTGGGCAGGCACCGCGCAATTCATTGAACGAGAAGAATCCCGCCGTAGGACGCTCGGCCCCGGCGAAGCCTTCACCCAGCCGCGAGTAGAGCAGCCGCAACAGGGGATGAATCTCGGCCATGGTCGCCACCGTCGAGCGCGGATTCGACGGTCCACTGGATTGGCTGACGGCGACCGCAGGCAGCAGGCCGCGCGAGGAAGACAGATCCGCGCGCGCCGACCCGGTCAACTGCTGACGCACCCAGGTCGAGAAGTTCTCCGCGTACCGGGCCCGGCCCTCGGCCGCCAACGTGGCCATCGCCAACGAGGATTTGCCGCTGCCCGAGACCCCGGTGATGACCGTGATCCGGCCGACGGGAATCGAAACATCGATGTCCTGCAGGTTGTGGGTCCGAACGCCCAGCAACTCGATGGGCTGACTGGGCGAAACCACCTCGACCGGGTCGCGGCTCGGAGGTGGGCCGACCTCCTCTGCGGCCAGTGCCCGGCCGGTCAGTGAGGAGGAGCACTTCATCAGATCGGCGGGGGTGCCGGCAAAGACTACGGCGCCGCCGTTCGCCCCGCTATCGGGTCCCAGATCGATCACACGATCCGCGAATCGCAGGAAAGCGGAGTCGTGCTCGCTGACTACGACCGTTCCGCCGGCAGCTACCAGTCGGTCCAGCGCGCCCAGGAGCACGGCCGTGTCCGCTCCATGCAATCCGGTGGTCGGCTCGTCCAGCACATACCACGTACCGGCCACCTGCGGTCGGGCCAACTCCGAGGCCAGTTTCACGCGCTGCGCCTCGCCGCCCGAGAGCGTCGTCGAAGGCTGGCCCAGGCTGAGGTAGCCCAATCCCAGTTCGACCAGCACATCCAGGGTGCGCGCGAGCTTCTTCTGGTCGGACAGGAACTCCGCCGCTTCAGCAATCGACAGATCCAGGACCTCGGCGATGTCCCGATCGCGGTACTTCACTTCCAGAATCCTCGGACCGAAGCGCCGCCCCCTGCAGGCCGAACACGGAATTTCGACGTCGCCCAGGAAGTGCATGCCCAGCCGCTGCACCCCCGCGCCCTCGCACTCGACACAACGGCCGCCCCGGTTGTTGAACGAAAAATCGCCCTTGCCCAGGCCCAACTCTTTCGCACGCGGCTGGCTGGCGTAGAGCGTGCGCAGCGGGTCGAAAAGCCCGGTATAGGTCGCCGCGTTCGAGCGCGGCGTACGGCCGATCGGCGCCTGGTCGATGGTGATCAGTTTGCGAACGGCGGGGTCGCCGGCTTCGCGCGCGCGTTCGACCTGAGTGCACAGCTCGGTCAGCAACGAACTCTTGCCCGCGCCGGACACTCCGCTGATGACGTGGAAGGACTCGAGCCGGAACTCGACATCCAGTCCGCGCAGGTTGTGCAGCTTCGCATCCCGAACGGTGAACGTTCCGGTCGCACGTCGCGGCGAAGGCACGGGAAATTCGAGGGTTCCCTGCAACAGTGCGCGTGTCGGCGAACTCTCCGCGCCGGATGTGGTCAGCCCTTCGGGCGGTCCCGAGTACAACACCCGGCCACCCTCGGCCCCCGCGCCCGGCCCGATGTCCACGATCCAATCCGCCGCGCGCATCGTGGCCTCGTCGTGCTCGACAACGAGGACCGAGTTGCCCTGATCCACCAGTCGCCGCAGCACGCCCAGCAGTCGCGCCTGGTCGCGCGGATGCAGCCCGATCGACGGCTCGTCCAGCACGTAGGTGATGCCCCGCAGTCGCGAACCGGCGATCACGGCCAGCCGAATTCGCTGCGCCTCACCGCCCGAAAGCGAAGGCGCGTCACGGTCCAGCGTCAAGTACTCCAGGCCCAGGTCGATCAGCAACTCGGTGCGCCGCAGAATCTCTTTCGCAATGGCGCGGAAGGCTTCGTCCGCGACGTGGGTGGCAACGAGGCCCCGGAAAAAGGCGTCCAGCTCCCCGATCGCAAGCGCCGAGATCTCGGCCAGATTCCGGCCGGCCCAGCGCACGGACCGCGCCCGCTCATTCAGTCGCGTCCCGCCGCAGGCCTCGCAGGGCCCGGTGCGCGCGAATCGCAGGATATTCCGGTTCCTGTCGCGCCGCAGGATGCCCTCCATGACCGGAACAATCCCGCCATAGTGCCCCATCTGGCGTGGCCGCGCCGTGATCCCGCTCCATTTCATGCGCGATTCGAGCGGATGCTTGCCGAAGGGAATCTCGATACGATCACTGCCGTACAGCACGATGTGCTTCTGCTCGTCGGTCATCTCACGCCAGGGGATGTCGACGTGGAAATCGTGGGCCTGACAAACCTGGTTCAGCACGTCCATCGTTACTTGCGAGTACATCACGTAGCCGCTGTCGGTGGTGATGACCAGAGCGCCTTCGCGTAGCGATTTTCGGTCATCGGCAATCAGTTTCGAGGGGTCGATCGCATCTTGCACGCCCAGACCCCGGCAGGCCTCGCAGGCACCACGTCCATTGAACGAGAGTTCGCCGCGCGACAAATGATCACCGGTCGCCGTTTCGCCCCGGCGCGCGAGCAACAGCCGCAGATGAGCATTCAGCTCACTGATCGTACCCACGGTGGAACGAGGATTTCGAACCGAGGTCTTCTGATCCAAGGCGATCGCCGCACCGAGGTGATCCAGGCTCTCGGCCTCGCACTGCCCGAGCTTTCCCAGCAACTGACGGGCCCGGCTGGAAAACGATTCGAGATAGCGCCGCTGCCCTTCGCGACAGATCGTGTCGAACGCGAGCGATGATTTTCCGCTGCCCGATACTCCCGTCACCACGACCAGTCGGTGATGTGGGATCTGGACGTCCACGCCCTGCAGATTGTGGGCATGGGCACCGCGTACGGTGATATCGGGGATGGCAGGGTTTGTTGCGGGTTGCGTCATCGAGTCTCCGGACCGGGCTGCAGGACATCCATCGCGCCCAAGGTAATCCAGGTCCCGGATCCGAAACAGCAGGGAATATCACGAGACCCGCCGGAGCGACGGGTCTCGCAGGAAGGTTCGGAAAGTCAGCGTGCCAGCACCAGTTTCTTGACCACCGCCCCCTGCGCCGTGACTGCCCGGGCGAAGTAGATGCCGCTGGGCAGTTCCCGCCCGGCCGCATCGGTGCCGTCCCAGCTCACGGTCTGAACTTCTGACAAGGCGGCGACATCCAGCAGGTTTCGTACTCGCCGGCCTTTCGCGTCATGGATATCCAACCGGACCGGACCCGCCACCGAGGGCTCGACCGTCAGGCTCACGCGCGGATTGAAGGGATTCGGCCAGGCTGCCAGGGATGCGGCTTCGTGCGTACGCTCGTCGGGCACGGTTGCAGGACCACTGATCTGCGCGATCCAGATCCGTTCGGGCTGCGGCACGCCCTCCAGCGTATCGGTGCGGGTCCAGGCCATGACCGGTTCCCCGATCGGGGAAACATCGATATCGCTGACCACGCCCGGTGCGTACTGCCTCTGGTCGTCGAAGAGCGTGTCCCAGTTCTCCCACTCGCCACCGCTGCGGATGCGGTACTGCAAGGTCCGCGAGTGCGGTACCAGTGCAGGGTCCGCGCCTTCCTGAACCCAGAACGCATAGCTTTTTCCCAGGTCGTCGCACACCAGATTCGGCAGGAAGGCCGTGTTGTACCGATCGACCGGAGCGGTCACGACAACCGTCGGCTGCCAGCCGTTATCGTACTCCTGGAACAGCATGTCGCGGCAGGGACAGGTCGGCATCGGCCCCAGGCCGAGGATCTCCGTTTGACCCGTCCCATGGCGAATCACCTCGAAGTCGCCGGTGAATTCCGTGGGCGAGGAAACGCCATCGCCCGGTACCGCGGCGGGCGTGGACCAGCCGCTCATCGGATCGAGATAGGTCGTCATCAATTCGGTCTGGTCCTCGATCCAGTCCAGATAATAGATCTGCGGCATCGGGCCGGCAGGACCCCAGGTGTAGGTCACCTGCGGATACGGCAGCCGCGAGGATTCGGGAACGATCAGCTCGGGCTCGCTCCAGCCGGCGGTGGTACGGGACATGTACAGCGTCTCGAAGCCACCATCCGGCGGGTCCAGGTATCGTTCGATCACCAGGAAGGCGTCCGGTCCGGCGGCATCCGATGCGGCACCCCACAGATCCATTTTCAGGATCCCGCCGCCGATGGGGATGAGTTCAACGCCGTCGGTATCCCACACGCCATTCACATCCGATTCGGCGATCCGCAGCATGCCAGCGCTGGAGAAAGCACAGATCCAGCCTTCGCGGGTCCAGCAGATGTACGGCGCGTAGCCCGGGCCCAACGTTACCGGATCCGGCAGAACGGCCGGCCAGCCCGGCTCACGGGTCAAAATGGCCTGCACTTCGATGAAATTCATCAGCACCACATCGTGGGTGCTGTAGGCGACCATCGTCCAACCGTCCGGTCCGACGGACACGGCTGGAGCGTTCATCACTTGGGTTGGACTGAATGCTGGCAGTTGAAACTTGGCGAGACCGGCATGGGCACCGGCCGCCAGCAGGCAGACGATGATCCCCGCGAACACAAAGATTCGAAACATGGATTTCCCCCTTTGATCGAAACGATCCCGTCTCCCGCCGGGCTGTGCCTTCAGGATACCACATTGAGGTGTGCGCATTCAAGATTGTGCCGCTATGATTGTGCCGCTATGAGATGGACCCCATCCTTCGGACAGGTCAGCGGCGTATTCAGGGTAGACTCCCCGTGCTTCGTCATGCCGCTATTTTCTTCGTACAATTCCATCGGCGTCTTGTCATCGGACAGCGTAGAGTGCGGCTGGCCCCAGTTGTAGACCCTGATCCATGATGAACCGGAACAGCACCTGGTCGCCGCAGTGCTCCACCCGGGCAGTGCTCCGACAAAACTGGAGGCCATTGGCGTACTGAAACGGTTGCTACCAGAAGTCAGCAGATCCTTCCCTTTTGCCAGGATCCGGGTGCATCTCGATGGCGATTTTGCCTGTCTTGATTTGCTAGCGTTCCTTGAAGAGCAAGAGGGCGAAGGGGCGGAACGGCGTCTTCAACATGAGGGATTTCTCCATTTTGAAAGCCATGGAGGCGCCCCAGATGACCGCCTCGGGTTCGTCTAACGCGTGACGCGCAAATAACGGGATAGAACGATCCTGTTTTCCTGGAATGGATCAGCTTCCGCTCTCCTCCAGCAGCATGGCCCGCTGGATCAGGAGCTGGGCAATGTCCCCGTGGTGCGGGTCATCGCTCACGCGGCCCAGGTTGTCCAGGGCCTCCTCCTTATTCCCCAGCTCCAAGCTGCAGTAACCCACCATCAGGTAGGCGCGCGAGTATTCCGGATCCAGCTCCATGACGCGGGCGAAGGCTTCCCGGGCGGATTCGTAGTCGCGCAAGCGGTAGAAGACGTCCCCCTGCAGGCTGTACAGGCGGGCGGTCTTCTCGTAGGCGAGGGCCTCGTCGATGGTCGCGAGGGCGGTGTCGGTGTCGTGGGCGGCCAGAGCGGCGCTGACCAGCTTCTCGTAGCCGTGGGCAGCCGGCTGCTCACCAAGGGCACCGCGGTACTGGTCCAGGCTGAGGGCGGGGGTACCCAGCATGTTGAACAGGTCCCCCAGCTGATCGTGTTCCCTTTCCGTCAGATCGCGCAGGTAGCCCGTGACAGTCAGGGCGATGGCCGCCTCGCGGTAGTCCTTGGTGCCCACGTTGAACTGGTACCAGAGGTGCCAGGAAACCGGGTCATCGGGATAGCGGCTCAGCATCCTTTCCAGACCCGGCTTCGCAGCTTCGGGGTCCTCCGCCTTCAGCGCAGCGGCGGCCAGGCCCCGGTACCATTCGGGCTTCATAGTGCCCCACTTGCCCGTCTCCAGCTCCAGGAAGAGTTGCAGGCTGTGGGCACCGTCGCCGTCCTGCAGGGCCGCGGCGGCGGCGCTGTAGAGCACGGAGATCGGGCGCTCGGGCGATGTGTGGAAGCCCTGCTCGAAACCCTCGGCGGCGGTGGCGTAGTCCTTGATCTTGTAGGCGCTGTCGCCCAAGCCGATCCAGGCCCGGTCCAGTTCCGGGTTCAGGGTGACGGCGGCGCGGTACTGCTCGGCGGCCTCGGCGTGGCGCTCGAGGCGGGCCAGGCTGCGGCCCAAGTGGTAGCGCAGCAGGTAGTGGTCCAGGTCCGGCTCGTTCTCCAGCTGCTCAGAGAGGATTCGAACGGCGGCTTCGTCCTCGCCGCGCTTGACCAGGACGGTGGCGCGGAAGACGGGCTTGCGCAGGCGGCGGGGCACCAGGTCCAGGGCGTAGGGGTCCATGCGGATCGAGCCGACGCCGATCTCGGGCAGGGTGGTGGAACGACTGTTGTCGCTGCCCACGGCGCCCGCCGGCAGGGGCGCCAGGGTCAGGACAGCCAGGACGAGAAGCATGAGGGTCTTCAGGCTCATGATGCGATCTCCGATCGGATTGCTGGCTAGTTGAGGTCGAAACGGATCGTCGTGACGATCCAGGAGGTCACCGATTCGCCCGCCATTTTGCCGGGCTGGAACTGCCAGCCGGGAATGGCACGCCGGACGGCATCCTCGAACAGGCCCGCCGGTTTGGCCTTCAGGATGTTGATACTGCCCACGCTGCCGTCCTCACGCACCAGCAGCTTGACCGCCACGTAGCCCTCGATGCCCTGCTCGCGGGCCTTGAAGGGGTAGTCAGGCGGAATCTGCACGAGGACACGCGGAGGCTGATCCAGATCGATCGAGTCGAAGATGAAGTCCTGGGTGTCGTTGCCGGTCTCGACGTGGTCGATGCCCAGATCGATGCTGAGACCGCCGCCGCCCAGGTCGCCCAGGCTGGGCTGGACCAGGTCGGGGGCGAAATCGGGCTTCTGCTGCGGCGGGGGCGGGGGCGTCTCACGCACATCCTCCACCGGGGGCGGTTCGGGCGGAGCCAGGTTGACCAGGCTGACGCCCACGGCGTCGGGCACCAACGGCGGCGCGTGGTGCTGGTTCGTCAGGATGCCCAGCAAGATCAGCAGGCTCAGGTTGGCGAGCAGCGCTCCGCCCACCACCAGGCTACCGCCGGCCGCGCGCTTGAGGACCAAGGTGCTCATTCCGCCGTCGCCTTCTGGGCCGCGAGGCTCACCTCGGCGGCACCCGCCAGACGGGCCTGATCCATGACCTTGACCACGGAGCCCGTCTCGCTGGCCTTATCGGCCACGACGATGACGCCACTCGTGGGGTCGTCGGCGAGGGCGCGCTCGACCAAGCCGCGCACACTGCGCACGTCGATCTGCTTGCCCTCGAAGTAGACTTCGCCCTGCTCGTTGACGCCGACCATGATGTTGGCGCTCACCTTGGGTTCGGCGCTGGCGGCGTTGCTGCGCGAGACGTCGATGCCCGTCTCCTTCACGAAGCTGGTCGTCACCACGAAAAATATGAGTAGCAGAAACACCATGTCGATCAGGGGCCCCATATTGATGTCGACGTTGTCGCCGCTGCCGCGAATGGTTCTGCGTACGTTGATCATGAGGCTGCCATCCCCTTTTCCAGGCCCCGCAGGGGGCGATCGATCTGTTGCACGAACTCGTCCAGACTATGTTCCAGGGTGCGGGCCTTGCGCATCAGCCAGCCACTGATGAACAGGCCAGGCACCGCGATCACCAGGCCCGCCTGGGTCGTCACCATGGCCATGGAGATGCCGCCGGCCAGAGCCTTGGCGTTGCCGGTGCCGAAGATGGAGATGACCTCGAAGCTCTCGATCATGCCCAATACGGTGCCCAGCAGGCCCAGCAGGGGAGCCACCGAGGCCAGCACCGCGATCATCGCCAGGCGCTGCCGCAGATGGCGGCGCATCACCTCCTGTTGCTGGCGCAGGACGTGCCGGTCCACCTCTGGATCGCCAAAGCGGGCGATCATGAAGCGGCGCAGAAGCTCACCTCGCAGCCCCTGCCGGCGCACGCCCTTGTTCTCGTTGCGCGCGATGGCCAGGACCGTGGAGGAATCGAGCTCACTGCGGCCGAAGCGGGCGTAGACCAGGATCCGCTCGAGAATCATCATCCACATGATGACTGAGGTGATCGCCAGGGGGATCATCACCCAGCCGCCCTGCTGCAGATACTCGACCGCGTCCAGAAGACTGTTCATTGCATGATCTAACATGGCTCTAACCCCTCGCCTCCATGACCTTCAGGGGATCCCGCCGATGGATCTGCAGGATGTTGGTCAGCTGCACGGCCTTCTCCTCCATCTTGCCGACGATGCTATCGCTGCGCCGGTTCAACAGCGTGTGCATCAGCATGATGGGGATAGCCACGGCCAGCCCCAGCTCCGTCGTCACCAGGGCCTCGGAGATGCCGCCGGACATGAGCTTCGGATCGCCCGTGCCGTACAGGGTGATGACGCGGAAAGTCTCGATCATGCCCGTCACTGTGCCCAGCAGGCCCAGCAGCGGGGCCACGGCGCCCAGCACCGCCAGGATGGACAGGCCGCGCTCCACCCGGGGCAGCTGCGCCAGGATGGCCTCCTGCAGCACGCTCTCCTGGGTTTCGCGATCCTCGTCACGGACCTTCATGCCCTCGCGGATTACCTTGGTGATGGGTGAGCGGCCGTTCTCCTTCTCCAATACCGCCTCCACGCGGTTCCACTCACCGCGGAAGACGTGATCCTGGATGCGGTCCATGAACTTCTCGGTACCCTGGCCGACCATGCTCAGGTCGATGAGCTTGTAGAGGATGATCAGCAGGGCCACCACCGCCAGCAGGGCGATGGGGTAGACGAGCGGACCGCCGGCCCGGATCTGCTCCATCAGATCCGTTTTATAGACGATCTGCCGTAGTGCATTGCCGAGCGACAAATCCACGGGCACCTGATCGGTCTGGCCAGCAAGGTAGGCGTCGAGGTCCTTGCCCAGGCCGCCGGTGGGCAGCTTGGAAAGGGCCACGAACCTGCGTCCGTCCGTCGAATAATCCAGGAATCCGTTCTCCCCGGGGGCGTCGTAAGCGGCGGTAAAGCGGCCCAGCACCAGCACGGGCACCGTCTCCTTCTCGCCGCTGCGGTTGATGATCTCCGCGTCGCGGATGGCCACCTGCCCGGACTGTTTGATCTCGCCCAGGATGACGCCGGCCATGGCGCTGATGTCGTCGATGTCGGGGAAGTAACCGCTGTCCAGCAGGCGGCCGGCCAGGTCCACGCGCTCGGGATCGAAGGCCGTCAGCTGGGACTGGGTCAGCATGGACTCCAGGTCGCGGGCGGCCATGCGGACGTTGCCGCTGATCTCCTGGAAGTCCAGCTCGCTGCCCTCCCACTTATCCTGCAGGTCGGCGCGGCGGCCCTCGGTGATCTCGATGTACTTCTCGGTATTGCTCAGACGGGTCTCCAGGGCGGACATCTCCGCCTCGAGGCGCTCCATCTCGGCCGTCAGGGCGTCGCGATCATTGAGGATGCGCGCCTCGATCTCCAAGGCCTTCAGCTCCTCCGCCTCGCGGGCGGCATGGGCCTTCTTGTAGGCGGAGCGGAGGTCCTCGGCCGGGCTTTCCCCAGCACCAAGGACCAGCAGGGCCATCGCCGCCGTCAGGATCAGGCGCTTCATCGTTCGATCCTTCCGAGGGGCAGGCTGAGGAGTTCCACGGGACGCATGTTCGAGGCCATCTCCATGGCCTTGTCGATCCGGCGGTAATTGTCACTGGTGAGTTCCACATACTTCTGCCGGGCCGGATCGTAGGAACCGGCCAGAGTCTTGTCGGGCGTCATGAAGAAGAGGCTCATGCGACCCACGCGCAGCAGATCCACGAATACCTCCTGCCCGTTCAGGTCAATGCTCTCCTGGGTCACCTCGACCGTCTCGCCGTACTTGGCCTCCACCAGCAGGGCCTCCAGGAGGCGGCGCAGCTTCTCGGCCTCGATGACCTCGTCATCGACCAGCAGGGTGCGCAGGTCGTCTAGGCGTTGGCGGCGCTCGGACACCAGGAAGGGCTGATCCGCCTCCACGGCCTTCTCCAAGCGGCTCAGGACCACCTGCATGGTGTCGTTGATGGTGGCCTTGAGGCGGCCGGCCTCGCCCAAGCGCCGCTCCAGTTCCTCCACCTGGGAGCGGAGCAGATCGGCACGGCTCTCGGCCACGCCCAGGCGATCCTTCAGTTGGGAGATGTTCAGCTTGGCGGTGCGGTACCGCGCCTCCACCTGCTCCCGCTCGGTGGACCAGTCGTTCAGCTGCTGCTGCGTTCCGGCGGCGGTGTCGATACGCATATCGACTTCCTGGGTTGTCTCTTCGGTCTGGGCGATCAGATCGGCCGAACAGAAAACGGCGCCGACCAGAACGGCTAGGAACACAATCCGCGACATGGGGACCTCCTCGGCGGACTCGGGATGTTTGATCGTTGACGAAATTACACGAGGCGGGTTAGAGCGATGCGTGGGCTTCGTAAAGAAGAGGTTAGTTTCAGCGCAGCAACGGTGAGGGAATTTGAGGCGGAGAAGGATTTCGTTCCTCCTGGTCGGGATTTTTTACCGGGCCTCCCCGGCTTGCCCGATGGCCGATTGGCGGCCGACCCCAGTCCCCGGAACAAGAATCGGAATCGAGGTTCGAAATGGATTTTTGCGGGAAGAGCTTCAATCGGGAAGTCCCAGGGGGCCGGAGAGAAGTTGAAGAAGGCCCGGCCCCCGTGCGGGGCCGGGCCTGTGTGATGCAGCGTTCTGTTGTCCTTCAGGATGCAGATCCTGTTGTCTTGCGGTTGCCCGGCAAAGGCTGTCCTACTTGACGAGCTGCATCTTCTGCGTGCTGGTGAAGCCGTGGCCCTCGATACGGCAGAAGTAGGTGCCGCTGGCCAGGCCCTCACCGTTGAAATCCACGCTGTAGGAACGGCCGAACTCGACCTGACCCTCGAACAGGGTGGCGACCTTCAGACCGCGGGCGGTGAAGACCGTCAGCTTCACGGCACCGTTGACCGGAGCGCTGAACTTGATGGTCGTCGCGGGGTTGAAGGGGTTGGGGTAGGCGTTCAGCTGGGCCACGGCACCAGGCACCACGTCGTTCACCGCGGAGACACCATCGTAGAGGGTGTTCTGGGGGTCGAAGTTGGTCCAGTAGGCGGTCCATTGCTGGTTCATGGGCAGGGCAGGATCGAAGGCGCCACGGTAGTCGACGACATCGAAGAAGTCCGCGTTGTCGGCCAGGTAGCTGTCGCTGAAGTCGGCGCTTCCGATCAGCTCGCTGCCGGAGGCCGGCACGGGGTTGGGGTTGTTGAGGTCACTCATGTTGGTCAGGCCCAGGCTGCTCGGCAGGCGGGCGTCGCTACCCCAGTTGTTGAAGGCCGGGGTGGAGAACCAGACCGCCACGTCGGCCCAGTCACCGCAGTCGTGGATGGCGTTCTCGTAGGGAGAGCCGCAGCCGCTGGGCTCCTCGTTCGCCATGCTGATGTTGTGCCAGCGCAGGATGCCGGCCTCAGCCTCATCCTGGGTCAGGGTGTTGCGGACAGCCATGCCCTTCTGGTAGCCGTACAGCACGGAGTTGAAGACGCTCAGGCGGGTGTGGCGACGGGGACGGGCCACGTCCTGGAAGCGGCGGCCGTTGGCGCTGGCCATGTCGGCAGCGGCCAGGGCGTCGGTGCGCTCGGGGCCGGCCAAGGTGGCATTGGTCACGATGGGAGCGGTGCGAGGCTCGTCCAGGCTGGCGGGATCGTCGTTGTCGGACTCGAAGCCGTTGGAGGCGTCAGTGTCCCAGAAGTCCGGGTCGCGCAGGCCGAAGAGGAACTGCTTGCGGCCGCGGTAGCCGAAGTCGGTGTCGAATTCGTCATCGGTGCCGCCGAAGGCCACCAGATACTTGGCATCAACGTTGCCGCCGAACCACTCGTAGGAGTCGTCCCAGCTGTAGCTGACCTGCACGTGGTGCAGCTCGGTGCCGCGACCGACGCCGCCCATGGTCAGACCGTTGATCTCGTTGCCGTCAGCGAAGCGGTAGCCCGGAAACTCGATACGGACGTAGCGGAAGATACCGGAGCTATCCTCGTCATCGTCGCCACCGAAGAGGGAGTCTTCGATGATGCCACCCTCGATGTTGGGGTTGGCCTTGTTCACGCGGGCGTTGCCCAGGATCACAATGCCGCCCCAGTCGCCGGGCAGACGCATGCCGGGCTCGTAGGAGGAGGTGAACACGATGGGGTTGCCGGCGGTGCCGGTAGCGTTGATGGTGCCGCTGGGCTTGACGACCAGGGTGCCGAACTCGTGGCCGTACACGGTGGTACCGGCGGGAATGTTCAGGGTGGCGCCGGCGTCAACGTAGACGATACCGTGCAGGTGGTACAGGGTGTCCGCGCTCAGGGTGCGGAATCCGGTGATGTACTGGGACTTGATATCCTCGGGGGTGCTACCCTGGATACCCAGGTCGGCATCTCCAACCCAAGCCACGGCGGTGCCGGCCAGGAACAGGGAGACGGCCATGATGGCCAGGAACATTTTCTTCATTGGATCTCACTCCTCAAGAAGCTGAAGGCGTCGATGGGGGCGACGACGGCGGAATGACGCCGCCCCAGGATCATCGATGGCTCGTGATGTGCGATTCCTCGTCCAAGCTGAACAGTGTCAAATGTGGACTACCAGCGAACGGGCTCAGGTGGTTGTCACGGTCAAGGGCGGCCGGGCGCCGGGGAATCCGGCCCTCGAAGATCCGGTCCAGCCAAGACCATCATTTCGAAACCCAACCTTGGTTGTTGTTCAGCCGGATGAGCGGTCTACCGAGGGGCGGTCCGACGAAAGAATGATTCAAATTTCGGTCGCCCGTGTTCGGTCCTCCTGGAACTCCAGCGAGAACACGAGCAGGATAGACGAGCGATGTTAGTCGCCTGTTATAGGCCCATTCGAATCGGGTAAATTTAAAATTTCGCGCTCGCGGAAAGGCTGACCTCGCGCCCGTCGTAGATGGAGCTGTAGGTGTAGGATTCGGTCTCGTGGCCGCTTGAATAGGTCGATTCGGTGTCGAAGAGGTTCTTCACCGCCAGCTTCGCCTTGAGGTGGCGGCCGAACTTCTTGACCACCACGAAATCGAAGAGATCCTGCGGCTCCTGGTAGACGTCGTAGTCACGGTTGTCGCCGACGCTGTGCAGGCTCTGGCCCTTGTTGAAATAGAGCAGATTGAAGGTCAGCCCCAGTGGCTCGTGCTGGAACATGAGCCCCGCGTTGATCACCCAGGGCGCCTGCCCCTGCAACGGCCGCGTGGAGTAGACGCCATCGTACTGGTCGTAGAACTCCACCTCGGAATAGACCCGCGTGTAGTTGATCTGTGCCTGAAAATTCCGCAGCAGGTGCAGGAAGTCCAGCTTGCGCCGCACCTCGATCTCGAAGCCGTGATTCCGGGCCGAAGGCGAGTTGGTCCACGACAGGAGCGGCCCTTCTGCAGTGGGCGTCAGGCTCTCCTCGATAGGATCGGTCATCTTCTTGCGGAAGTAGCTGGCGGAGATCAGCTCACCCGCACGCGGGTAGAATTCCAGGCGCACGTCGTAGTTGCGAATGAATGCCCGCGTCAGATCGGGATTGCCGCGCTCGTTCTGCAGGGTGGCGTAGTTGCGGCGGGTGACCGGCGCCATCTCGCGGAACTCGGGACGGTTCACGCTCTGGAAGTAGGCCAGGCGCAGGTTCAGGTTCACGTCGTAGTTCCAAGTCAGGTTCACCGAAGGCAGGGTGTCCTTCTTCTGCACCAGCGACGAATCCACGTACGCCGCATTCTCCGGCACGTAGACCGCCAGCACCTGCTGGTCGCTGTCCTCCACGCGCACGCCGCCCACCAGTGTCAGATCCTCGTGGAAGACGGTGAAGGGCACCACGGCCATGGCGTACCACGCCTCCAGGTCCTGGCGTGCGTCGTAGTCGCCGCTCATGGCCAGTTCCTGCTTGAAGTTCAGCCCGGAGCCGCGGCGGTCGTCGTCCACCTCGTTGTAGTTATCGGGCGCGAAAATCTCATCGATGGGCAGCTGGCGCAGGGCCCGGCTGGCGGCGCTGAAGGTGGTGTCCGAGTACCAATTGTCGATGTTGTAGGTGCGCTCGAACTTGTCCGACGCAAAGCCCGCCTTCATCTGGACGGCGTACTCCTCCTCGAAGTCGAACTCAGCGAAGCTGTAGGTCAGGTTCAAGCCGTGGCCGCGCCGCTTGTCCTCCAGGATGGTCCAACTGCGCCGGTTGAAGCTCATCGTGGGCGGCTGGCCCTCGAGATTGTCGATGTTGTACTCCACGAAGCGGTTGTCTGGCTCCAGAGCCTCGGCCTCCGCGTAGTAGACCATCCAGTCGAAGTCCAGGCCGCGCACCACCCGGTCCAGGATGTGGGTCCCCGTGAGCTGATGGCTCAGCTGGTAGCGTTCCTGCCAGCGGATGTTGGTGCGCACGAACTCCGTGTCCGAGTCGTAGCCGGCGGCATCGTGAACCTCGCTCTCGGCGCTACGCGTGTAGATGTTGCGCACGCCCAGCTTGTGGTCCTTGTTCAAGCGCAGGAATACGTTGCCCAGGCCGCCCCAGAGAATCTTGCGCTGGCTCTTCTTGCCCTCCAGCAGGATGTCCTCGAAGCCCTGGCGCAGCTCCTTCTTGTCCGTCACGTCGAACTTGTTGCGATAGTTCAGTGCCCCCACGTACCCCAGGTCCATGCCCAGGAAGTGCAACTTGTTGCCGTGCGACGCGCTGAAGCTGGTCTTGGGGTCTGCCGAGCGGGTGCCGGTGACCCAGCGGTTGGGCAGGCCGCGGGCCAAGTCGTTCTTGCCCTCGACGTCGGGCAGGGCGCGACTGCCGTCGTCCTTGGCCTTCCAGTCGCCATCGCCCAGCAGCGCGTCCTGCTGGAACTCCTCACCTGTACTGCCGGCCACGTGGCCCGCCGAGACGCTGACCGAGGTGGTGGCGTGCTCCGGAAATTCCAGGGTGTTGACGGTGACCAGACCTCCGGTCACATCGCCGGGCATCTCCGGCGTGACGCTCTTGACCACCTGCAGGTTGGCCAACAGGTTGGCGGGGATCATGTCAAAGCTGAAGCTCTTGCGGTCCCGGGTCACGTCGGTGCCCGTGACGGAGATGCCGTCGAGGTGGGTCACGTTGTAGCGATCGGGCATGCCGCGCACGATGACGTACTTACCGTCGGTCACCGTCAGGCCGGTGACGCGCTTGAGGGCTTCCCCGCCAGTGCCATCCGGAGACTGGGAAATCTGCGCGGCGCTGATGCCGTCGCCGATGGTCACGGACTGCTTGCGTTCCGCCAAAAGTGCCGTCTCGGTGCTCATGATGCGCGTGCCGCTGACCACCAGTTCGCCGCCGTCGTGGGCCTTGAAGCTCTCCAGCTGGGCGCGCACGAAGGGCTCATCCGCCGCAGCCTCGATCGTGATGTCACCGATGACGCGGGCGTTGTAGCCCAGGTAGGTGATGCGTAGCTCGTAGGTGCCGGGCTCCAGGTCCTCAAAGACGAACTGGCCCTCGATGTCGGTGGAAGTCCGCAGGCCGGTGCCGATCAGGACCACGTCCACGCCGATCAGCTCATCGCCCGTCTCCGTGTCCACCACCAGCCCCGTCATTCCGCCGGCCAGGGCATTGCCGGACACGATCACGAACGCGACCAGCAGGGCCGTCCGGATCAGACCTTGGATCCTCATGCGCATGTATCGCTTTCCACAGGGTGGCCGGGCGTCACGGGGCGCACCCGGGCGGGTCGGACAGGACACTGACGCAGATACGGTACCCTACCTCCGTGAAGACCAGGTTATGGATGTGTTCTGGTTTCGTTAAGGTCAACCGCCGAAGACCACGACTTCCAGCTCGCGGCCACGGGCCACGGGAGTGTGATGTCTTTTGTGAAAATTCTGATCGCAAACGGCCTGGACGGCATGGCTAAGGCCCTGTCCGTCCTGATGAACGAAGCTATGAAGCGGGAACGCTCCAACTGCCTCGGAGCAATACCGTTCGAGCGTTCTGAAGATCGCCGAGCAGCTCAAGTCCTGGCGCACCCGGCCGCTCGACCGCGCGCCGTACCTGGTTCTGGACGCGCGTTACGAGAAGGTGCGGCACGGCGGCCAGGTCGTCTTCTGCGCCGATCTGGTGGACGCCGGCATACTGGTCGACGGCATATAGCCAGTTCTTTTTGGATACTCCGTCTTCGGCCAGCAATCGATTGCCGGCCGATTTCACTTCCTCGAGCTCCAACGAGTTCAGCTCCGGATAGTCGCCGAGTACCCGCTCGGTAGCAGCGTGAATCGGCCTGGTGAAAGGCGAGTTCCGGGTAGTTGAAGCCGTTCTTCTGCGTGTTTGTGGTCGATGTAGAGGTAGACGATTGGGCGCCAATTCCGCATGTTATTACACAACTGGGAGTTACCTCCACGATCGGTGTTTTCTTGGACGAAAAACGGTTCTACAGCACGCGGTAAGCTTTACCTCGTTTTCCATAACCTACACGTAGTAAGAGTTTCTGGACGGGAATCAGTTCGTAGTGAGGAGGTACTGGCACAAAATTCCCTATCGCTCAACACGCAATGCGTCTGCTGCAGGAAAAATGATCATTCGGTTGCGGTGGTGCTGTGATAGAATCGGCGGATTCTTAGAAAAATAAGGGTGTCCCATCGGTTCGTGGGGCGGCACCTCGCTGACTTGGCTGGTACATGGACTCGACGTTTTCGACTATCTTACCCAGGTCATCGAATCTGAAGTATCCGATTCGCGGACACTGCCGTACAACTTCCCTATGGGGGTGGTAACACCACAACGGCGACACCTCCCAAGACCAAAGCAAGGTACTGATCAGTTTTCACAATGTGAACCAAGCAATGAGGGAGCATCCCATACCATGTCCGACTTCCTGTTTCCCAAAGGCGCGCCCCAACGCGGCATCTTCTGCAATCGCACCCTGAACCTGCGTTCGCTGGGCGCCATCGGCTACGACATGGACTACACGCTGGTGCAGTACCATGTGCGCGAATGGGAAACGACGGCCTTCAATCACGCACGCGATCGCATGCTGCGCGAGGGGTGGCCGGTCGAGAAGCTGGAGTTCACGCCGCACCTGATGATCCAGGGCCTGATCGTCGATCTGGAGACCGGCAATCTGCTGAAGGTGAACCGCTTCGGCTTCGTCAAGACCGCCTTCCACGGCACCGGCTCGATGAACTACGAAGACCAGCGGCGCCTCTACTCGCGGATCGTGGTGGACCACCGCGAGGACCGTTTCATCTTCCTCAGCACGCTCTTCTCGCTGAGTGAGGCCTGCCTCTTCGCCGAACTGGTGGAGCTCTTCGACACCGACCAGCTGCCGATGGTCGCCGACTACGAAGAGTTGTACTGGAGGGTCCGCCGCGCGATTGACGGCGCCCACGCCGAGGGCCTGCTGAAGGCCGAGATCCTGGCCGACCTGGATCGCGCCGTGGACCGCGACCCGCAAACCGCCGAGGCCCTGCTGGACCAGAAGCAATCCGGCAAGAAGCTGATGCTGATCACCAACAGCGACTGGCCCTACACGCGGCTGCTGATGGCGCACGCCATCGACCCCTTCCTGCCCGAGGGTACGACCTGGCGTGACCTCTTCGATCTGGTCATTGTCTCCTCGCGCAAGCCGGACTTCTTCACCAGTCGCAGCCCCGCCCTGGAAGTCGTCAACGACGAGGGAATGCTCAAACCGGTCGAGGGAAAACTGGAGAAGGGCAAAGTCTACTTCGGCGGCAACGCGGCGCTGGTCGAGAAAACCCTGGGCCTCGAGGGGGACCGTATCCTCTATGTCGGCGATCACTTCTTCGGCGACGTGCATGCCACAAAAAGTACGATGCGCTGGCGCACGGCCCTGGTGGTCCGCGAACTGGAAAGCGACCTGAAGGCGGCCTATGCTTTCGGCGAGCAGGAGCAACTGCTGGAAGAGTTGATGGAACAGAAGAACGTCCTGGAAAGACGCATTGCCCAGATGCGGCTGCGACTGCAGCGGGGGCAGGACAAAGACGAATTGAAGCCGCGCCTGGAAGAGCTGCGCACCGAATTCGCGGCTCTGGACGAGAAGATCGCACCGCTGGCCCGGGCCTCGGCCCGCACCGGCAATGCCAACTGGGGCTCGCTGATGCGCGCCGGCAACGACAAGAGCTACCTGGCCGACTACGTCGAGCGACATGCGGACATCTACACGTCACGGGTCTCGAACTTTCTCTTCGAAACTCCGTTCGCCTATTTTCGGTCTGCGCGCGGCTCGTTGCCGCACGACAAGTCGGCACCGGACCTGGACTAGGTCACTTGTTGCCGAAACGCTCGTTGATCCAGTCGCCGACCAGTTTCAGTACGGTCGGCGACATCGTTTCCTCGATCTGTGCATACTCGGTAACCGACCCGGTCGTCGCCGTCTGGAACAGGTGATTCAATCCGGGCAACCGGTGCACCTCGTAGTCCGGATTGCCGGCCTCGCCCAGTACACGCCCGATTTCGGCCAGGTTCTGGTCCGCATCGACCTGCAGGTCGAGTTCGCCGTTGATCGCCAGGATCGGGCAGTGCAGTTCGCGCAGCACCTCGCGTGGATCGTAGTTCACGGCGTGCCGGTACCAGGGCCCCGTCATCTGCTGCAGGGATCTGCGAATGAGCATGTTCTTCGAGGCTTCCGGATCATCTCCGAGCGGCGCATCCGCCAACTGGATATCGACCAGCGCGGTGACCGGCTCTCGCAATTCGTCGCTCCCCGCTCCGGCTTGTACCAGATCCATCACCTTCCGCAACTGGGCGCTTTCGGCTGCGAGCCTCTCCTCGCTCCGTCCCCTGGCCCGCCCCATCAGCTCGGATTGCAGGATCGACACCTCGTCCATCGGCACCCCCGTTCCGGCCAGCATCACGACGAATGCCACCGCGTCCTCGGACCGGGAAGCCGCCAGCGGGCCGGTGATACCACCTTCACTGTGGCCGATCAGACCGATGCGTTGGGCGTCGATCTCGGGGCGCTTCGCGAGATAGCGCACACCCGCCAGCGCGTCGTTGGCGAAGTCGGAGATCGTACAAGTGGAGTGCTGGCCGGTTGTACCGCCGACGCCGCGGTCGTCGGCACGCAACACTGCGATGCCCGCACGGGTCAGGTAGTCGGCGAGCACCAGGAATGGCTTGTGCCCCATCAGTTCCTCGTCGCGGTTCTGCGGACCGCTGCCGGTCAGCAGCAGCGCGGCGGGAAAGGGACCTTCGCCGGACGGGAGGGTCAGCGTAGCGCCGAAGTGGATCTCTCCATCCTCGTAGCTGACTTCCTCGACGGTATACGGAAACGGGGGCTGCGGTTCCTGCGGACGGACCAGGGCTGCGGTCTTTTCGCGCCCGAGTTCGAAATCGAGAGTCGCCATGCCCTGCGAGAACTTGCCCGCAATTGTTTCGCTGCCGTCGATCTCGGCCAGCACGCCGCGGAAAGTCGGTTCACCCGGGATTCCTTCGATGGCGAAGCTGACGCTATCGCCCTGCACCGAAATCGCGGTCAGCAGCAGATCCTCCGCGCCCTGCAACGGAATATCGATCGTTCCGCTCCACCGCCCCTCTTCCTGGGCCAGGTCGATGATCACCCCGAGTGCCTGGCCGGGAAGCTCGATCGCGCCCTCCCAATGGCCCTCCGCCGTGGGCTCGGCTCTCGCCAGATCCGAACCGAAAAAGAAAAGGGCTACGGCAACGACCAGGACAACGAAGGCGGCACGGCGATCGCTCATTCGAACCTTCATGGCGACTCCTTGTTCATTGCAGAATGAAAACTGAACGAGGCGTTTCGGTCGAATCGTAGCAGATGTTTTCATTCGTGTCCGTATCATCCTCGTACCGGTTCAGGCCCGGACAGCCGCCGGCAAGTCGATCGAGACTCCTTCTGAATTGGTGCAATCGCGGCGGTTTTTCGCGGGACTGGTTTTTTCTCTAGAATTGTGTTGATTCCATGACTCAATCTCCGTAAGCTGTTGTTACGTTGATTTGTTAGCTCGATTGAAATCTCGTCCAGATGGCC
The DNA here is from genome assembly GCA_024762975.1 of Candidatus Krumholzibacteriia bacterium. Lineage (GTDB taxonomy): Bacteria > Krumholzibacteriota > Krumholzibacteriia > LZORAL124-64-63 > LZORAL124-64-63 > JANTGJ01. Next base: position 29,323 of record JANTGJ010000001.1, on the reverse strand, counting down.
ACAGCAAGGCGCGCTGTCGCAGAATCGGCTCCCGGGGGACCCTGAATATCCGGGCGGGCGCCGTTTCGAGCCAGTGATCGCCGGTTGGGAAACTGCAGCATGCACAGACCATCGAATTTCGGGTTTCTCGCTCTGACCGGGCCTGTGTGCACGTGAGCACATTGACCGGTACCGAGCGGATCCTTGTCGTCGAAGACGAAGAATCGATCCTCGAACTCACGGTTCGGATCCTGACCCGTTCCGGCTATCGGGTCACTGCGGTCCGCGACGGCATGGATGCCTGGCACACCTTCCACCGATCCCCCGATGCCTTCGATCTTGCGTTCGTCGATGTGATGTTGCCCCGATTGAGCGGGCTTCGTTTCGGTCGGCGCGTGCGGATGCTGCGCCCGGGTATGCCCATCCTCTACACATCAGGTTTCGCCCCGAACGGACTCCCTCGCGACCAGGCTGAAGATCCGTGGACCGCATTTCTGGCCAAGCCCTACGGGCCCGAGGCCCTGCTCCGGCACCTGCGCGACCTGCTCGATCGCAAGCGCGCCGCAGGCGCCGAAGGCTGACCTCGTTCCATTATTGCCGGGTAATCGTCACCGAACCACTGCCGGTGTCGATCATGACACGCGCATCGCCGTTGCCAATGATCATGTCCAGTTCGTCGCGCTCCTGATGGCGGATCTGGGCGTCGGTGACCTTGTTCTTCACACCACCGCTGCCGGTATCGGCCTGGATGCGTGCCGAAGCGTCGTTGGGCAGCACCAGTTGGACACTTCCGCTGCCCGTATCGATGACAAACTCACCGCTGCCGATACGATCCAGCTCCAGCACCACGGAACCGCTGCCCGTATCGATCTTCGCCGAGTCCGATTCGATGCGCCGGGCCTGCACGCGACCGCTGCCGGTATCGATATTCAGTTCGCCTCGCACGCTGTTGATCGTCACCGAGCCGCTGCCCGTATCGACCAGCACATCGCCGCGCACATCCGACACCTGGACCGAACCGCTGCCGGTATCGACCAGCAGACTGCCGCGAATCGATTCGACCTCCACACTCCCACTGCTGGTATCGAGTACAAGATCGCCCTCGACGTTCGCGGCCGATGCCCGGCCTACGCCGTTCTTGACCGTCAGCGCCGCGCCGGCCGGTACTTCGATGTGCAGATCGACCCAAACCTCCAGGCCGCTGCCGCGGCCGCTGACCTTGATGCGATCGCCGCTCATGCCCGAGAAGATCTTCTTCAACCACGAACGATCGTGGTCACCGTTCTCGTCCGTGCGGTAGGAGAAAGTCGTCGACGAGCCCCTGCCCAGTTCCGGATAGACGAACTTGTGGGTCTGGTCGACGGGAAAGACCACGTTCAACGAGCTCTTGCGACCCTCGTCCAACACAAAGTCGATCAAACCCGGCTCGGCGTCATCGCCGCGCACGCGGGCCTGGACAACAAACTCGTCACCGGCAGTACCGGTGACGGTGACTTCCCCGACCAGGTTGTTGATGGCCAGATTCTTCGCATCAATATGGAATGTGGGATCCAGGTCACCAGCGGTTGCGGCGGCGACGGTCAGCAAGGACAGCGCCAGAGTGAGCAGCACCAGGACCCGTCTCAAGGACACGGGATCAATTCGATTGCCTCTGAACATGGATACCCTCCCGGAAGAACGAATGAATGGGGCGACAGAAGTTGTGGAGGGTAGACGCACCGGCGGCCTGAAAGGTTTCGTGGCACCCCATTGGCAACCGGAAGAGCACATTTACCGTTCCTGTGACTTCGTCTCAGGATATTGATATTCAACGATCACCAGTCCTTGTCCCATTATTCATATGTGAAATAGTTAGTTACCTCCGAATCACGTAAATATTTGATCACAAATGGTGACAACCCCGTGACAACAATCACTTTGTGGAAAAGTAGTCTACCGTCTAACTTTCTTGGATAATCAGGAGGTCCGATTTGAACCACCCTTCCTCGACCGGATCCGAGCCCCGGATCCTGCGTATCGGCACCCGCGGCAGCGATCTTGCGCTGTGGCAGGCTCATACTGTGCAGAGCCTGCTCCAGCAGCAGGGCATTTCCACGGAAATCACGATCATCAAGACCCGCGGTGACCGGATCGACGATGTCCCGTTCTCCAAGCTCGAGGGCAAGGGGTTCTTCACCAAGGAACTCGAAGACGCACAACTCGAAGGCCGCGTGGACTTCGCGGTACACTCGCTGAAGGACTTGACCACCGACCAACCCGCAGGACTGACGCTCACGGCGATGATCGGCCGCGAGGATCCGCGCGAAGCGCTGCTGATCCGACCCGGGTGTGTAGACGAGGCCGCTCGTGAACGGGGAGAGGTCCTGCCGGTGAAGCAGGGCGCGAAGCTGGGCACCAGCGCAGCGCGCCGTCAGGCGCAGGTCAAACTGATCCGACCCGACATCGAGATCCTCGACCTGCGCGGCAACGTGCCGACCCGCGTCAGCAAGCTGCGCGAAGGCCGCTACGATGCGATCCTGCTGGCTCGCGCCGGCGTCGTACGGCTGGAACTGGACCTGAGCGATCTGGTCGTACTGCCGCTGGCTGTGGAGGCCTTCGTGCCCGCCCCCGCGCAGGGAATGCTGGGGATCCAATGTCGCGAGGAAACCGAGCTGGTGCAGGCGCTGCAGTCGTTGCACTGCCCGGATGATGGTGCCTGCGTCGCCGCCGAACGCATGTTGCTGAATCGTTTGGACGGCGGCTGTCAGCTGCCCTTCGGTGTGAACGTTTGCGCCGCGGACGAGATTTTCCGGCTGGAGCTGCTGCTGGCCGACGATGCCGAGGGCAGCAACGCCCTACGTCTGAGCCTGAACGGCGACTCGCCCGAAGCCGTGGCCGAATCGGCCTGGACCCGGATCCAGGAACACCGGAGCGAGGCGGGATGACCCCAGCTCCGCGCATCGTCCTGACACGTCAGCAGGAGAGCAATCGGGCATGGGCTGAACAGCTCACCGCTGCGGGCCGCTCCGTCCTGGAGCTGCCGCTGCTGCGTTTCGAAGCGATCGCGCACGACGCGCTGCCGAATCCCGAGGATTTCGACTGGATGCTGTTCACCTCTCCGCAGGGTGTTCGCGCCTTTGCGGTCGCCGGACTCGAGCCCGGGGAGGTGTTGATCGGCACCCTCGGCCGCGGGACCCGCGCCGCCCTGGCCGAATTCGGATGGAAGGATCTCCTGGACGTCGAGTGCCGGGACGGCAGCGAGCTGGCCGAGCGTTTCGCAACTCAGGTTGCCTCCCCGGCAAGGGTCCTGTTGCCCGGTCCCGAGCGGCGCATGGCTGATCCGCGCAAAAGTCTTGAAGACAAGGGCTTCGAGGTGACCGAACTGCCGCTCTACCGCACGTTGCCCATTCCAGCCGACGAACTCCCCACGCAACGGTTGCGGGAGGGCGACCTGCCCTTCTTTTGCAGCCCATCGACCGTGCGCGCTTTCTGCGCCGCATGGCCGGACCGGCCCACCTGTGTCGCCATCGGCGAAACGACGGCCATTGTCGCACGCGAGGCCGGATTCGAGACCCGGACCGCCGTCACCCCTGATCTGAACGCGATGGTCCGGGCCGCCGGCCTGGACCCCCTTCCGGAACCTGAAACTTCGGAACCCACGGAGATGGAATCATGAACCTGTTGGATCGCCCGCGCCGCCTGCGCGCCACCCCGGTATTGCGCGAAATGATGGCCGAGACCGACGTGTCGGCCCGCCACCTGATCACGCCCCACTTCGTCGTCGAGGGCAAGGGCATCAAGGAGGAAATCGGTTCGATGCCGGGCGTCTTCCATGTCTCGCCCGACGAACTGGTCCAGGAGATCGAGGGCGATCTGGAGCTGGGCTTGAAGTCGCATCTGCTGTTCGGCATCCCTCACGACAAGAGCGAGCACGGGGATGCGGCGCTGGACGACAACGGCGTCGTACAGCAGTCGCTGCGCGCGATGAAGAAGGCCTTCGGCTCGGATATCATCTCGATCACCGATGTCTGCCTGTGCGCCTACACTTCGCATGGCCACTGCGGTTTCCTCGAGGACGGCACCGTGGTCAACGATCCCAGCGTCGAGCAGCTGGCAAAGATGGCCCTTTCGCACGCCGAGGCCGGCGTCGATATCGTCAGCCCCAGCGACATGATGGATGGCCGCGTCGGCGCGATCCGGGAATTGCTGGATTCGAACGGCTTCGTGAACACGGCGATCCTGGCCTACAGCGCCAAGTACGCCAGTGCCTATTACGGCCCCTTCCGCGACGCCTGCGATTCGGCGCCCCAGGGCGACCGCAAGACGTATCAGATGGATCCGCGCAACGGGCGCGAGGCTGTGCTGGAAACCCTGTTGGACCTGCAGGAGGGCGCGGACATGGTCATGGTCAAGCCGGCGTTGGCCTACCTGGACATCATCCGCCGCGTGCGCGAAGAAGTGCTCACGCCGGTCGTCTGCTACAACGTCTCGGGCGAGTACTCGCTGGTGAAGGCCGCGGCGAAGGCCGGCCTGGTCGACGAGGGCGCGATTGTCCGGGAGAACCTGATGGCTTTCCGCCGCGCCGGCTGCGACCAGATCATCACCTACCACGGCCGGGACGCCCTGAAGGAAGGGTGGATCCAGCGATGAGTAACCGTCAGTGGTGGGAACGCGCCCAGAAGGTCCTTCCGGGAGGAGTGAACTCCCCGGTCCGTTCGTTCAAGTCCGTACCTGGTGATCCGCTGTTCTTCCGGAAGGCGGCCGGCAGCCACTTCACCGACGAAGACGGCAAGAACTACATCGATTGGTGCCTCAGCTGGGGCCCGTTGATCCTCGGGCACGCCGATCCGGACGTGCTCGCGGCCGCGCTCGAGGCGATGAACGAGGGCGCCAGCTTCGGTGCTCCCAGCCGCCGTGAGGTGCTACTGGCCGAGGCCTTCCTGGCCCGCATGCCGCACTTCGAACAGGTACGTTTCGTCAGCAGCGGCACCGAGGCCGTGATGAGTGCGATCCGTCTGGCACGAGGCGCCACCGGCCGCGACCTGATCCTGAAATTCACCGGCTGCTACCACGGCCACGCCGATCACCTGCTCGTCGCCGCAGGCAGTGGTCTGGCCACCTTCTCGACACCCGACTCGGCCGGCGTGCCGGCCGGTTTCACCGAGAGCACGGCCGTGCTGCCGCTGGACGACGTGGAAAAGCTGGAGGCCTTCTTCGCCGAACATGGCGACCAACTGGCCGCCCTGATCATCGAGCCCTTCCCGGCCAACGCCGGACTGCTGATCCAGCGCGAGGAATTCCTGCGCGCCTGCCGCGATCTTACGGCCAAGCACGGTGCCCTGCTGATTTTCGACGAGGTCATCACCGGCTTTCGTGTCGGCGCAGGCGGCGCCGCCCCCGTGCTGGGGATCACGCCGGATATGGGCACCTACGGCAAGATCATCGGCGGTGGATTTCCCGTCGGCGCCTACGCCGCTTCGAACAGGATCATGGCCAACATCTCGCCGTTGGGCCCGGTCTACCAGGCCGGCACGCTGAGCGGCAACCCGGTGGCCATGGCCGCGGGTCTGGCCACGCTGGAAAAGACGGGACAGCCCGGTTTTTACGAGGAGCTCGAGCGCAAGGGCGCAAAGCTGGAAGCGGGCCTGATGAAGGCCGCGGCCGATCAGGGCATCGCAGCTTCGGTCGTTCGCCAGGGGTCACTCTTCTGGACCGTGTTCCAGGACGAAGCCCCGCGCGCCGTCGAGGCCGTCGACGGCTCGAAAATGGAGATCTATGGCCGCCTGCACCGCGACCTGATCGAGCGCGGCGTCTACCTCGCCCCCTCGGGCTGGGAAGTCGGCTTCATCAGCGCTGCACACACCGACCGGGACATCGAAACGACCATCGAAGCGGTGGCCACAACCTGGAAGAGCTGGAGCTGAGTATGGCTGATATCAAGGAAAGCATTTTTCTGAAGAACCTCCGTGGCGAGCCGTGCGACCGCACCCCGATCTGGATCATGCGCCAGGCGGGACGCTACCTGCCCGAATACATGAAGGTGCGCGAGGAATACACGTTCAACGAGTTGTGCCGCACGCCCCAGGCCGCCTGTGAAGTGACGCTGCAGCCGATCCGCCGCTTTGGTTTCGACGCGGCGATCATGTTCAGCGACATTCTGACGCCGCTGGCCCCGATGGGAGCGCGCTTCAGCTTCGCCCAGGGCGGCCCCAAGCTCGAAAGCCCGATCCGCAGCGAAAGCGACATCGACGCGCTCAGTACCTACGAGGCGGCCGACGGTACCCATTTCGTTGCCGAAGCGATCCGGCTGATGAAGGTAGGCCTGGGCGACAAGACACCCCTGATCGGCTTCGCCGGTTCGCCCTTCACCCTGGCCACCTACCTCATCGAGGGCGGCGGTTCGAAGGACTACCGTTTCCTGAAGACCCTGCTCTACAGCCGGCCCGAGTTGCTGGACCGCCTGATGAACAAGCTGACGGACCAGACGCTGGCCTACCTGCGCATGCAGGTCGAGGCGGGCGTCGACGCGGTGCAACTCTTCGATACCTGGGGCGGCATCCTGCATCCGGCCGACTACGCGAAGGTCGTCCTGCCCTGCGTAAAGCGCATCATGGACGGACTGAGGGATCTGGGCGTGCCGCGGATCTACTTCCTGAAGGGGAGCGCGCCGTACCTGGATCTCGTCACGACCCTGGACGTCGAATGCCTGGGCATGGACTGGACGATGGACATGGCGCAGTTCCTGCCGCAGATGAAGGGCTACGCCGTGCAGGGCAACCTGGACCCGATGGCCCTGTACGGTTCGCAGGATCAAATCCGGCGCCGGGCCCTGGAAATCTGCGAGACCGGCAGCAAGGCCCGGGGACACGTTTTCAACCTGGGGCACGGCATCACGCCGCAGACCCCGATTCCGAACGTCGAGGCGCTGGTCGAGACCGTTCAGGGATATCGCAGGGAGACCCCATGACCCGCCCTGAGATCAGCGCCGAGTTTGTCGAGAAATACAACACGGCCGGGCCTCGTTACACGAGCTACCCGACGGTGCCGGCCTGGAAGCAGAAATTCGGCGAGACCGAGTACCGCGAGGCCCTGACTGAGCTGTCCGGCCGCCCAGACGATGAACTGGCCATCTACCTGCACGTGCCCTTCTGCGCCAAGGCCTGCCACTACTGCGGTTGCAATATGCTGGTCACACGCGAACAGGGAGAGGTGGGGCGCTACCTCGACCGCCTCGAGCAGGAGGTGGAGCGGGTCACCGGGCTGATCGGCACCGGCCGCCGCGTCGTGCAGTTGCACTGGGGCGGCGGCACGCCAAACTACCTGAAGAACGACGAAATCGAACGTGTCCTGAACATGTTCGGCAACGCATTCGACATCGCACCCGATGCCGAAGTCTCGCTCGAGGTCGACCCGCGCATCGCGAGCGCCGACCAGGTCGGCTTCCTGCGCGAGTCGGGCTTCAATCGCATCAGCCTGGGCGTGCAGGACTTCGAGAAGAGCGTACAGGAGAACATTGGGCGCATGCAGTCGCGTGAAAAGACGCTGGCCATCTACCAGGCCTGCCGCGACGCCGGTTTCCCGGGTGTGAACCTCGATCTGGTCTATGGCCTGCCGGGCCAGACGGCCGAAAGCTTTCGCGAGACGCTCCATGGCGTGATCGACCTGGCCCCCGACCGTGTGGCCTGCTTCTCGTACGCGCACGTTCCCTGGGTACGACCGAATCAGGAAGTGATCGACACGACGATCATGGCCAAGGGCTACGACAAGTTCCAGCTCTTCCGCCTGACGGTGGACAGTTTCCAGGAGCGCGACTACACCTGGATCGGCATCGACCACTTTGCCCGCAAGGACGACGAACTTTCCGTCGCGCTCGAGAAACGTGCCCTGCACCGGAACTTCATGGGGTACGCGACCCGGCCGGCGCCTCACATGCTGGCCTTCGGCATGAGTGGCATCGGTGATGTCTGCGATCGCTTCGTCCAGAACGACGCGACCTACGACGGCTGGTCGCAGAAAGTGGACGCGGGTGACCTGCCCATCGTCAAGGGTCACCGGTTGAGCTCCGATGACAAGCTGCGACGACGGGCCATCCTGAACATCATGTGCAATCTGGAGCTTCCCTGGGAACTGACGCGGGCGGCCTACGGCAAGCCGGCGGACGAACTCTTCGCCGACAGCCTGAAAGCCCTGCCACCGTTGATCCAGGACGGCCTGGTCACGCGCGACGACTTCGGTCTGCGCATTACCGACAAGGGCCGGTACTTCGTACGCAACGTGGCGATGATCCTGGACGCCTACCTGGGCGACCCCACGGACAAGCCCATCTTCAGCAAAACGGTGTAACCGATGGACAAGAACGGATTTCTTTCTCAACCCCTGCTGGATCCGGCCCGCAAGACCGGCCTGATCCTTTGCGGAATGGGTGGGCCCGACGGCCCCGAGGCAGTCGAACCGTTCCTGCGCAACCTGTTCCGTGATCCCTGCATCCTGCCGGTTCCACGGCTGCTGACTCCGCTGCTTTCACGATGGATCGCGAAACGCCGAGCGCCCTTCGTACGCGAACGTTACGCGATGATCAGCGAGGATTCTTCCACGCCGCAGTTGGAGACCACCGTCCAGCAGGCAGCCGAGACGGCACGACGTATGACCGACCGTGGCCTGGACGTGGTCCAAGGCGTTGCGATGCGCTACTGGCGCCCTTTCCCCCAGGAGTGCGTGCAGCGGTTGCTCAAGGCGGGAGCCGAGCAGTTCCTCGTCATCCCAGCCTACCCGCAGTACGCCTGTGCCACCACCGGCAGCACGCTGAAGTTCGTCCGCGACAGCATCGAAAAGCTGGCTCCCGGAGCCGTGGTGCATGACGTGCACGATTGGCATCTGCTGCCGGGCTACGTCGATGCGCTGGCCGAACCCGTGGCGGCAACGATCCGCCGTTGGGCGACCGTCGGCGTCGACCCTCACGAGTGTGCCCTGCTCTTTGTGGCCCATTCACTGCCGGAGAAGTTCATCCGACAAGGCGACCCCTACCTTGAACAGGTCACCGCCAGCGTGCAGGCGGCGCAGGATCAGGTATCGGCAAGGCTCCCTGATCGCGAGGGACAGCACTTCCTGAACTCACTCGGTTCCGGATCGGAACCGCGGCTGACATTCCAGTCGAAGGTCGGTCCGATCAAGTGGCTCGGCCCCGAAATCACCGAGGACATCCGTCAGCTGTCGCAAGTCGGCGTGCGCCGGGTCTTCGTACAGCCGATCAGTTTCACCTGTGAGCATGTCGAGACGCTGCACGAACTGGACATCGAGTTGAAAGAGGAGATCGCCACTTTCGGAATCACGGACTACGCCCGCGGCGCGGCGCTGAATCTGAATCCGGGCTGGCTGGATTCGCTGGCCGATCATCTTCTGCACCAAGCCTATGCGCAGCATTCCGGACAGGAGGTGAGGACCGATGCCTGAGAAGGAAGTTTCGACGAACCCATGGCGCCTGGGCATCGTGGGGGGCGGAATCGCCGGGCTGGCAACCGCCCTGGACCTGCTGGACGAAGCGGAACGGCGCCGATCGAATGTCCATGTCACCGTATTCGAGAAGGAATCCGAGCCGGGTGGCAACCTGCGGACACTGCGCCACAACGACTGGCAAATGGAATGGGGCCCGAACGGTTTCCTGGACAACGAGCCGGCCACCCTGCGCCTCATCGAGCGGGTGGGATTGACGAATGCCCTTCAACGCAGCGCTGATGCCGCGCGCCGCCGCTTCCTGCTGGTCGATGGTTCTCTGCGCGAGATTCCGACCTCGCCCGGCGCGTTCGTGAAATCCGATCTGCTGAAGACCTCGGCAAAATTCCGGATGGCCGGCGAGTTCTTCGTGCCGCCGCGCAAGAACCTCGGGCAGGCGGCCGAGAACGTTGGAACCGACGAGACGATCGCCGAGTTCGGCCGGCGCCGGCTGGGCTCGGAGTTCACGCGCATCATGCTCGACCCGATGGTCAAGGGAATCTTCGGCGGCGAGGCCGAACAGCTCAGTCTGGCTGCGGCTTTTCCGCGCATGGTCGAACTGGAGCAGCAGTACGGCGGACTGTTCAAGGCCATGATCAAGCTGGCCCGCGAGAAGAAAAAATCCGGTCGCTCGAAAACCGATGCCGGACCGTCCGGCACGTTGCACTCCTTCGAAGGTGGTATGAATCAGCTGATTCGCGGCCTGGCCGACACGTTGCGTTCCGACGAAAGGGTGACTCTGATCGGCGGCGCCGATGTGAGCAGGATCACCGCGCGGGACGGCGGCTGGTACGTCGAGGCCGACCCGGGTCATGGACCGTTCGATGCCGTGATCGACGCCGCGCCCGCCCACGCGGCCGCCGGTCACCTCGAGCGCGTCTCCAGTGAGGTGGCCCGACATCTGTCGCTGATACCCTTTGCGCCGATGGCCGTGATCGCCTTGGGTTTCGACCGCACCGCCGTGATTCACGATCTGGACGGCTTCGGCCTGCTCGTGCCGGGCAGCGAGAACCGCGATCTGCTGGGCGCCCTGTGGACCAGCAGCATCTTCCCGGGGCGCACACCCGAGGGCAAGGTTCTGCTGCGCTGCATGGCCGGCGGCGCCGGCAATCCCGGAGTGATGGACCTGGATGACGAAGGCCTTGTCACACTGATCCTGGCCGAGATCCGCTCCCTGATGGGAATCAAGGGAGCACCCGAGATGGCCCGTGTGATCCGCCACGAACGTGCGATCGCCCAGTACCTGCCCGGCCATCTGGCCCGCATGAAGGAAATTGAAGCCGGACTGGCCGCATCTCCGGGCCTGTTCCTGACCGGCAGTTCGTATCGTGGCATCTCGGTCAACTCCTGTGTGAAGGAGGCCGAATCGGTCGCGGATCGGGTTCTGGACTATCTGGCAGACGCGCCCCGGCGCGCGGCATCCCCGGAGGCGATGTAATGGTCGTCCTGCTTTCGCTGTTCAAGGTCCTGCTGCCCCTGATGTATCTGGTGGTCTGGGGAGCCTACCTGTGGCTCTTCCAGGTGGATCATCCGGCCCCACGGCGCTGGTCCACCCGCCTGGGCATCGTAACGGTGCTGGTACACGTGCTCTCGGTCGTGGTGCAGAGTTTTGCGCTACACCGCCTGCCCATGGGCGCGCCCCTCGAGTTCGCCTCGCTGCTCGCGGTTTCCCTGTTGGCCACCTACCTGGTCATCGAATTGCGCATGAAGGCCAAGGGCACCGGCTTCGTGGTAACGGGCATGGCCTTTCTGCTGGAGTTCATCGCCTCCAGTTTTCGCACCACCGCACCGGATGCCAGCCCGCTTCTGCGCGATCCCGGTTTCGCCGGTCACGCCGTACTCGTGCTGTTGTCCTACACGGCGCTCAGTCTCAGCTTCATCTATGCCATCCTGTACCTGGTGCAGACGAGGCAACTGATGAACCGACAGTTCGGCCTGCTCTTTCGCCGCCTGCCGGCTCTGGAAACACTGGAACGCATGAGTATCGGCGCGGTCAAAATGGGCGTTCCGCTGATGTTCCTCTCGCTCTGCCTCGGCCATCTGTGGATGTATGACCTGCGAGGGCGCCTGGAGCCCGACATGGCAGCCCAACTCAGCCCCTGGGATCCGAAGATCATGGTCTCATGGGTCATCTTCCTGGGCTATGCGGTGGGTCTTGTCGGCAACCGATTCCTCGGTTGGCGCGGCAAGAAGATGAACATCCTGGCGGTGTTCGCCTTTGCCATGATCCTGCTCACGCTCGGCGTGGTGCAGCACTTCTTCCCGAGTTTTCACAAATTCTATTCGTCCCACGGGATGGCGGCGCCGGCAGCCGCCCTCTTCCCGGTGTTGACCGTAGGCAGGAGGACGCTGACATGAGCGATCGATCCAGCCTGCACGTGCGCAGCATCAACCATCACCATGCGCCGACGGAGATTCGCGAACGGGCTCACCTGGACCCCGAAAAGGCCGTCGCGCTGATGAAGGCGCTCGAGGCCGAAGAATCCTGTGTCTCGGCTCTTCCGGTCTCGACCTGCAACCGCACCGAGATCTATCTGGAAATGCGGCCCGGCGGTGATCCCGACCAGAGCCTTCGGCGCGCCCTGACCGAAATCGGTGCCGAGGCCGAACTCTTCGCCGGACTGCATGCGGTCGCGCAGGACGGCATGCCCGCCGTGAACCACCTGTTTCGGGTTGCCTCCGCGCTGGAAAGCATGATGCTGGGCGAACCGCAGATTTCGCAGCAGTTGAAGGATGCCTACCGCCTGGCCCGCAAGCACAGCGAACTGGGACCGGTGCTGTTACGTGCTTTCCAGGGCGCCTTCCGCACCGGCAAGCGGGTTCGCACCGAGACTCGCATTACCAGCGGAGCCGTGAGCGTGGCCTACGGGGCGGTCGAACTGGCCCGCAAGTTCTTCTCGCGCCTGTGCCAGCACCGAGCTCTGCTGGTGGGGGCCGGCGAGACCGGCGCGTTGGCCGCGAAGCATTTCCTGCAGCATGACATCGGGCATCTGACGGTCGTCAATCGTAGCCCGGCAAGAGCTGCGGAGCTGGCGGCCGAACTGCACGGCGAGCGCGTGGCGGCGTTGGCTCGCAAGTCGGCCGACGACCCCGATCTGGAGGTCGTGAGCCCGCAGAGCGACCCATGCGGCCATGTTTCGCACCGGCCCTGGGAAGAGCTGGGTGAAGCCCTCGCCGAGGCCGATGTCGTCCTGAGTACGACGGGCTCCCTGGAGCCGGTGATCCTGCCGGAAATGGTGCAGAAGGCGGTCCAGCAACGCGGCGGCGAGCCGCTCTTCCTGCTGGACATTGCCGTGCCGCGCGACATCCACCCGGACGTGGCCGGGATCAGCGGCGCCTACAGCTTCGGCCTCGATGACCTGGACGAGATCATCCAGGGCAACAAGGCCGCGCGTCAGAAGCAGGTGCCATACGCCGAGAAGATCATCGCCGAGGAGATGCGCGAGTTCGAGACCTGGCTGGACGAGATGGACCTTCGCCCCACGGTGGCCGAGTTCAAATCCTATCTGGAAGAGCTGAAAGACAAACAGGTCGGCTACGTGCGCAAAAAGCAGTCGGACGAGGTGGCCGCCGCCGTGGACAGTAGCCTGCAGCAGTTCATCAAGAAGGTGCTGGGCCGTTCGATGTCGACGCTGAAGAACGCCGAAAGTCCGGAAGAGCGGGATCGCGACCTGGATACGTTGCGGCGGATCTTCACCGAGGAGCAACGGAAGATCAAGGACCGGCCGGTCGTCGAAGACTAGCCAGCTTTCAGCTTCTTGCGATAGCGCCCCTTGAACCTCTGCAGCGGTTTTTCCATCAGATACCAGCTCAAAGTCGACCAGAGAACGACCGCAGCCAGACCTGCCACCGCAATCTGCAACCGGGATAATCCCTGCCGATACAGTACCTCGTTGATGATCTTGTGGGTCAGGTACAGCGAATAGCTGATCGTACCCAGGTACACCAGCGGCGGCAGACTGAGCAGCCGATACAGAATGTTCTCGCGAGGCACCATGAAGTAGGCGATCGCGCCGACCATCATGACGACCAACAACGAGTACCCGGGTCCGCCGAAGAGCCAGCCTGCGCTCGTACGCCGAAACTCCGGCACGAGAATCGCGAATGCGAGAAACACCGCGCTGGCGCCGATCGACAGCCACAACCCGCGATCACTGAAACGTCGGAACGCTTCCGGTCGCAACCGGCTTTCGACCGCAAGCAGCGAACCGGCGGCCAACAGATCCATGCGGGCGAAAGTAACGAAATAGGCCGGTTGCCAATGGCCCGATTGCCAGGAAAGCAGGATGCGCACGATCGGTGCGACCAGGATCAGTACCCAGCAGAGACGGCGCAGTCTTCCGGCCCCCAGCAACAACACCACCAACGGCCACACGAGATAGAACTGCTCTTCGATGGCCAGCGACCACATCGGATCCATCGCCACATGCACATCGGCTGCGCGGGCGGACAGGAAATTCGACAGGTAGGCGTAGTACCACGGCCATTTCCCGTCCCACTGGAAGTTCAGCACCAGGGGCACGAGCACCAGGGTCAGCAGGTACGGCGGGAAGATGCGCAACAGACGGCGGTAGTAGAAATCGCGGAAGTAGAACGGCTGCTCGCGGCGGCCGAGCAGGATTCCGGTGATCAGCATCCCGCTGAGCACGAAAAACAGGTCGACGCCAATCCACAGCATCTTGACATCCAGCGTGTGGTGGATGAACACGAGCAGGAAAGCCACTGCTCGCAGTCCATCGAGCTGTCGAAGACGGGTTTTCATCGAAGCGTCCTCATACGGTGATGCCGTAGGATGACAGTACCCGGGGCGAGTCGGATACTTCAAGGTACCGGCGGCGCGGTCAGATCGACGGCTCCCTCTTGCGTCCGCGCAAGGCATGGAACCCCACCATCCGGGACGCACTCTCGTCCCACAGATTCAGCCGCAGCGATTTGAGACTCTTGCGCAACGTCAGCGGCGGAACCTTCTGAAGTACCGGCACCGCATCCTGGCAGGCCTGCAGGTGGTAGTTGGGGATCCGTGGCCGCAGATGATGGATGTGGTGCAACCCGATGTTGCCGGTCATCCATTGCAGCACCTTCGGCAGCTTGTAATACGAACTGCCCTTCAGCGCCGCATCCTCCACCGTTCGCGAATCGCTGCGCGCCCAGTAGGATCCCTCGTACTGATGCTGCACGTAGAATAGCCATACGCCCGCGCTCCAGGCGAGCAGCGCCACCGGCAGCCGCACCATCAGGTAGGTCTGCCAGCCCACGGTCAGCGAAAACGCCGTGATGATGGCGGCCAGCGCCAGGTTGGTGATCCAGACGCTGCGGGCTCCGATCTTGCCGGGAATGCGATAGGCGATCAGGAACCAGATGGGCACCACCAACAGCAGGAAAAACGGATTGCGCACCAGCCGGTAACCCAGGCGCTTCCGGCGCGAGGCGGACAGGTACTCGTCGACCGTCATTGTCCAGACGTCGCCGGTGCCACGACGATCCAGGTCGCCCGAAGTCGTGTGGTGCACGTTGTGACTGTGCCGCCAGGAATCGAAGGGTGTCAGCGCGAGGATCCCGGTCAGGTAGCCCGTGATCGTATTCGCACGCTGGGAAGCGAAATACGAGCCGTGACAGCAGTCGTGGAAGAAGATGAAGATCCGGATCTGCAACCCCGTCGCCGGCAACGCCAACGCCAGGACCATCCAGTACGGCCAGTCGCGCACCACGAGCACCGTCATCAGCGCCATGATCGCAAGAAAGGGCAGGACCGTATTGATCAGCTGCCACACCGCCTTGCTTGTGCTCGAACAGTTGAATCGCGCGAGCGACTGCTTCCAGTCCTGCATCAGCGGGTTCTCCTCCTGCGGCGCTGGGGATGGGCGGCCGTATGATTCCGATTCGGCGAGTCCGCCCGCGACGGGGAACCGCCCGCCGACCGGCCGCCGCGACGGGGACGACGCGAACGATTCGCCGGTGTGGCGCTGACCTCGGGGTCGGCCTCGAAACCCGGAACCTCTCTGCGCTGGATCGGCCCACCGATCATGCGTTCGGTGGCCTTCAGCCACGAATAGTCGGCACCCGTGACGAAAGTGCAGGCCTGGCCTTCGCATTCGCTACGCCCGGTGCGGCCGATGCGATGAGTATACGCCTCGGGCGTGTTCGGTACATCGTAATTGATGACATGCGAGACATTGCTGACGTCGATACCGCGCGCGACGATATCGGTCGCGACCAGGATATCGAACTTCCGCGTCCGAAATCCCTTCATGGCCCGGTCACGCTGCCCCTGCGAAAGATTACCCTGCAAACCAACGGCGCGGTGCCCGAGCTTGGACAGTTGCTGCGCCAGACGCTTGGCCCGATGCTTGGTGCGCGTAAACACGATAGCCGAATGCCAGCTATCGCCGTTCAGCACATGCTCGAGCAGCTCGCGCTTGCGGCGCTCGGAGACCAGGACCAACTCATGATCAATCGTTGCCGCCGGTGCCGAGTCGGCCAGTTCCGCCACGTGCGGCCGGTGCAGGATTTCGTCGGCCAGACGACGCACCTCTTTGGGCATGGTCGCCGAGAAGAGCAGGTTCTGCCGGTCGGCCGGCAGTTCGGCCATGATCCTGCGGATATCGGGCAGAAAGCCCATATCGAACATGTGATCGGCCTCGTCCAGGACCAGCGTCTCGACCTCGTCCAGTCCCAGGATGTGCTGCTGGATCAGATCCAGCACGCGGCCGGGGCAGCCGACGATGATCTCGGGCCGGCGCTTCAGCGCGTTGACCTGATGGAACTGCGAAACGCCGCCAAAGATGGTCACCACCTGGGCGCGGGTGTACTTCCCGAGGAGCCGGAACTCCTCGGCGATCTGGGTCGCCAATTCGCGCGTCGGCGCCAGGATCAGCGCGCGCGGCGCTTCGTGGCGAACCCGGGTCGTCAGCACATGGTGCAGGATCGGCAATGCAAAAGCGGCCGTCTTGCCGGTGCCGGTCTGGGCCAGGCCCATCACGTCGCGTCCCTCGAGGGCCGCCGGGATGGTCTCGGCCTGGATCGGCCGTGGTTGATCGAACTTCGCCGCATCGATGCTGCGACGGATCATCTTGTCCAGACGGAAGCTGTCAAAACCGTTTCGCGGAATCGAATTCTGGGAGTTCGGTCGGCGATTTCGCCGGGGATTGTTTTGTTGATTCATGAAATACGTAGTCTCCACCACAAGCGCACGGGACACACCTGTACGCCAGGGTCTTTTCATCCGACCCAAACAACAGTGATGGGGAAGAAAAATTGAGAAGCGGCGTGGCCGGGATGGTCGGAAAGAGGTTCTCCGCGCGGCCCTGTTGTTCGCCGATGTCGGGCTGGCACCCGATCTTGCTGACAACAGGATAGTACCCGGGCCGCGAAAACGCCAGCGACATCCGCCCCGGCGCCGGATGTCGCGGGAGGTACGACCGGCGATTTCCCCCTTCTCCCACCGATTGCCCTTGGGTTTTGACGATCCCTGTATGAGATTTGACGGACAACCCCGGTCCGTCGCCTGAAACTCCCCTCAGGGTGGTTTCGGGTCCGATCACGTCTACTTTTGCCGATCGAAGGAGGCCCTGTCATGGCCGATATCCGTCCCTTCCCCGCGTACCGGCCGACCGCCGACCAGGCCAGCAGGGTCGCCAGCCCGCCTTACGATGTTTTGAGCTCCGAAGAAGCCAGGGAAATGGCTGGCTCGAATCCGCACAGCTTCCTGCATGTGGTGAAAGCCGAGATCGACCTGCCCGCCGAAGAAGCCCAGGACGCCCCGAAGGTCTACGCGAAAAGCGCGGCGAATCTGCAGCAGTTGATGAACGACGGCGTCCTGGTGCAGGATGCAAAGCCGGCTTTCTATGTCTATCGCCTGACCATGGGTGATCATGTCCAGTTCGGCCTGGCCGTCGGCTGCGCGGTCCAGGAATACGTCGACGGCACGATCAAGAAGCACGAGTTCACGCGTCGCGACAAGGAAGACGATCGGGCCGCGCACATGGAAGTCCTGGGCGTCAACGCCGGCCCGGTGCTGTTCACCTACCGCGCCCACGACGAAGTCCGCACGCTGATCAACCGCTTCATCGACGGCAAGGCGCCCCACACCGAATTTGTAGCCGACGATGGCATCGGTCACGCGGTCTGGGTCGTCGACGGCGAGCAGGACATCGCCGACCTGCAGCGGGTTTTCGCAGGCATCGATGCGATCTACGTCGCCGATGGACACCACCGCACCGCTTCAGCGCATCGCGTACGCGACATCCTGCGGGCCAAGAACCCGAATCACACCGGCAACGAGGCCTACAACCATTTCCTGGCTGTCCTGTTCAGCGACGACGAACTCAAATTGATGGGATACCACCGGGTCGTTCGAGATCTGAACGGCCTGAGCAGCGAGGAATTCCTGACCCGGGTCGGCGAAATCTTCGAAATGACGGAAGTTCCGGAGGGAGACACACCGGAACCTGCCAGCCACCAGCAGTTCGGCATGTTCCTGGACGGCAAGTGGTACCGCATCAAGGCCCGGACGGGCAGCTATCCGGCCGACGATCCCGTCAACAGCCTGGATGCGGCGATCCTGCAGAGCCAGCTGCTCGAGCCCGTGCTGGGCATCGGCGATCCGCGCAGCGACAAGCGCATCGATTTCGTGGGCGGCAGCCGCGGCTCCGGCGAGCTGGAGCGTCGCTGCAATACCGACATGAAGGTGGCCTTCGCCTTCGCACCGGCCGGCGTCGACCAGATCATGGCCGTCGCGGATGCGAATGAGGTCATGCCCCCGAAGTCGACCTGGTTCGAACCGAAACTGCGCAGTGGACTGCTCGTCCGCAGCCTGAAAGACTGACCTGAACACCACAGACCTTGAAGGAGGCTGATATGCTGATCCTGATTTCCGACGCCTTTGATCCTTCGCTGCCCGAGAAGCTGGCGAAGTTCGGCGAAGTGACCGACGACAAGGCGCGTCTGCCCGAGGCCGACGTGGTGCTGATCCGGTCCAAGACCAAAGCCACACGCGAGTACATCGACGAGGCCAAGAACCTGAAAATGATCATCCGCGGTGGCGTAGGCACCGACAATATCGACAAGCCCTACTGCAAGGAGAAGGGCATCGTCGTCCACAACACGCCCAAGAGCCCCAGTATCGCCGTGGCCGAACTGGCGTTCGCCATGATGCTGGCCGTGCCGAATCACATCGTCAAGGCGCACACCACCATGGCCGCCGGCGAGTGGGCGAAGAAGCAACTCAAGCGCACCGAGTTGAACGGCAAGGTCCTGGGTCTGGTCGGCATCGGCAACATCGCGCAGGCTGTGGCCACCCGCGCCGCGGCCTTCGGCATGACGGTCAAGGCCTACGACAAGTACGTCTCCGAGTCGGACAAGGCCGAGATGGTCGGATCGCTGGAGGAACTGATGCCGCAAGTCGACTACCTGTCGATGCACCTTCCCAAAACTCCCGAGACGATCGACCTGCTGAATGCCGACATGATCGCCAGGATGAAGGACGGCGCCGTCGTCATCAACACCGGCCGTGGCCTGACCGTCGACGCTGCCGCCATGAAAGCCGCTCTCGAAAGCGGCAAGATCGCCTGCTACGCCACCGACGTGTGGGACAGCGATCCGCCGAGCGAGGACTACCCGATCCTGAGCGCCCCGAACACGCTGATGGCCCCGCATCTGGGCGCCTCGTCCGTCGAGAACCTGTTGCGCATCGGCGACGAAGTTGTCGCACACATCGAAAATTTCGTGGGAGGTAAGTAAATGAGCCGCATCTTCAACTTCAGTGCCGGTCCCTGCACACTGCCCCTGCCCGCGATCGAAGAGGCCGCGGCCGAGTTCGTCGACTACCAGGGTGCCGGGATGTCCCTGATCGAGATGAGCCACCGTGGCAAGCACTACGACGAGGTCCACATGGAGGCCATGGATGTCGTGCGCCGCCTGTACAACCTGCCCGACAACTACAAGGTCCTTTTCCTGGGCGGTGGCGCGACGCTGCAGTTCGCCATGGTGCCGATGAACCTGATGGGCCCGGGCGGCAAGTGCGACCTGACGCTGACTGGTGCCTGGTCGAAGAAAGCCTACGCCGATGCCCAGAAGATCGGGTTCGTGAACCTGGCCTACGACGGCAGCGATGAAAAATTCATGAACCTGCCGAACATCGCCGACCTCCAGGTCAGCGAGGACGCGGCCTATTTCCACATGACCAGCAACGAAACCATCGGCGGTGTCCAGTGGCCGGAGTTCCCGGACACGGGCGACGTGCCCCTGGTCTGCGACATGAGCAGCGACTTCGTCAGCCGCCGTGTCGACATCTCGAAGTTCGGCCTGATCTATGCCGGAGCACAGAAGAATGCCGGGCCGGCCGGTGCCGCGATCGTGATCATCCGAGAGGACCTGCTCGAGCGCAGCCGCCAGGATCTGCCGGCGTACCTGAGCTATGCGACGCACGCTCCGAAGGACTCGATGTACAACACGCCGCCGGTGTTCCCGATCTACATGATCGGTAAGACACTGAAATGGCTCGAGGCCCAGGGCGGCCTGGAAGCAGCCGAAAAGATGGCCGACGATCGCGCCAACCTGATCTACGGAGCAATGCGCGACGATGCCGACTTCTACAGTTGTCCCGTGAACGAGAATTGCCGTTCGAAGATGAACATCGTGTTCCGTCTGCCGAACGAGGACCTGGAGAAGAAATTCGTGGCCGAGGCACTGGCTGAGGGCATGAGTGGATTGAAGGGACATCGCAGCGTTGGGGGTTGTCGTGCTTCAGTGTACAACGCCATGCCGGTTGCCGGCGCCCAGGCGCTGGCTGACTTCATGGCGGCGTTTGCGAAGGCCAACGGCTAGTCGAACAACGCACGCTCAACGAGCAGAACCGGCCGCCTTTCGGGGCGGCCGGTTTCATATGGAATGCAGTCTCGCCGGGAGGTGTTGGGTCAGCGCCTGTTCCGGAGTCTTGTCCGGCTACCGGCCCGACGGAGCGGATACTGGAGGTCGGCGGCACAACTTACAGATATGGGCGCGAAGCCCCGGGCCCCCGCGCCCTACTGACGCACCCATGCATCAGGATCAGAACAGGAAAGCACCGCCCACGGTCACACCGCCCACGGTCTCATCCTCGATGGTCTTCTGCGTGTAATCGGCGTTGATCGAGAACCAGGTACCGCCACCGATCTGGAACGATATGCCGCCACCGACCAGGAAGCCGAAGCCCCAGTCACTGGTCACAGTGTCCAGCCCATCGATATCCAGGACCATGCGGGCCCCGCCGGCATCGCCGCGCAGGAAAACGCCCTTGCCTCGCTCACCGGACATGTAGTAGCGATAACTGCCGCCGATCAGGTACTGGTTGACCTGCATCGCATCACCGTTGAGTTCGTAGCGATCACCGATTCCGGTCAGCGCCGGGCCGAACATTGCCGACTGTCCCATGGCGAAATACAAACCGAGATCGACGCCCACCGTAATGTGGTCCACCTGAGGCTGATCCGCAATCGCGTCGAACAGGGTATTAACCTCATCGCCATAGTCCGGATCTGCCCAGGCAAGGCCGAGGTTGAAGTAGGTGTGCTGGTCGCCGGCCCATGCTGTGCCGACGCAGGCCAGACAGACCAGCGCGGCCACGATCGTAACAAGACTCTTCATGTGGCAAACCTCCGAAAATGCGAGATGAACAGGCGAGAACCCCGCCGAGACTACACTTTCAACAGTGAACATGCCACCGGCAATACGGAAGCGGGACAGAAGGTTCAGACTCCGGGATCGTCAATCGGTCCCAACATCGCGCGAACAAAACGCGACTGCACCTGTTCACGCGCCAACAGTTTTTGTACCGGCGGCAAGTCGTTCAGCGCCTGGCAGACCCGATTCAGGAAGCGGTGGCCGCGCGAAGCGCCTTCGTCGAAAAGGAAATGGGCCAGGCGGTCATGCTCGATCACCTGGCGCAGGGCGCGCTCGATGGCGTTGTGCGGGATGTGCGGCTTCTTCTCGCCAGGCACCATCTTCAGGCCCGACTGGCTGCAGGCTCCGGTACAAACTCCACAACCGATACACCGTTCGGGATCGACCACCGGGCGCAGATCCAGACGCGCCTTGCCCGTATCGCCGACCTTGGTCAATTCGATGGCATCGACCGGGCAGGAGCGCGAACACTGGCCACAGCCGTTGCACATTCCGTGGTCCACAACGGGGACGAAACCGCTGGGATTGACCGCGCGCAGATCATACTGGTTGATCGCCTGCAGCTGGGCGCAACAGCACGAACAGCAATTGCAGATATAGGCGGGCTGATTTTTCACGTTGTCGGCGATCTGCACCAGGCCGCGCTGCCGCGAGTCCTCCAGGATCTGCATCGCTTCGGCCTTGTCGATACGGCGGCCGAAACCGTGGCGCAGGACGAACTCGGCGCCCCCGTTCAACGACAGGCAATTGTCCTGCGGTGCCTCGCATGCCGTACCCAGATGCTCGGCCTTGTGACGGCAATAGCACAGTGAAACGGCAATCTCGCGGGCGCTTCCGATCACGGCCGTGGCACGTTCCCAGTCGAGTACTTCGGGTGTCTCGGTCGGATCCTCGCCGAGGCTGTTCTCGTACACCAGCGCTCGACCGATGACCGTGCTGCCCGAAAAAACCTCTTCGGCGAAGACACGGTCATGATGGGTATAGGCCTCGAGAGCCTCGGCCATCCGTTTCTTGGGGATGTGATCGTGCGCACGCATCAGCGAAAATTCGAAGAAGCCGACGACCGGTGGCGCCAACAGGAATTTCTTCTTCCCGGTCTTCGGATGCACCAGGTCCAGCACCAGTCCGCGATCGCATAAGTCGTCCAGGCGCGGAGCCAGATCTGCCTCGTCGATCTTCACACGCTCGGCGATTTTGCGCAGCGAACTGGGCATCACCGGAAGACGCGAAAGCAATTCCGCGTCCTCGGGGGTGTAGAGGATCTCGAGGATCTCCTTCCACCCCTCCCACGCGTGCGGATCGGCCGGTTCGGGCAGCGCGACAGGTCCCGCCTCGAGGCGCTTCGCCAACGATCGGTACTCGTTCTTGATGTGTCCCAGGTGGCCCAAGAGCTGAATCCCCGCCTTCGAAATCGATTGGTGACCGGTCGTTTCCAGTATATTCTCTGAGCCGCTGAAAAGACAGGCGAAAGCCCACATCCCGGACCGGAGAGACATGTCCCAGCCGAAGCTCCCGCCCATTCTCCTGCTGCTGGTGCCCCTGCTGTTGATCGCGCTCGGGGCGGGCGTCTTCACGCAGACGCTGCAGTTCGGCTTCACGAACCTGGATGACAATGTCTACGTCGCCGACAACGCGGCGCTCGAGCAGGGCCTCTCTGCGGGCGGTATTGGCTGGGCGTTCACCAATCGCGAGGCGAATCTCTGGATGCCGGTGACCTGGCTCAGCTTCCTGGCCGACGAGCAGATCCATGGTCTGGATCCGCGCGGGTACCACCTGACCAACCTGCTGCTCCATCTGGCCACGGTCTTCCTGCTCTACGTCCTCCTGCGGGGATGGACGGGCGTGGTCTGGCGTGCGGCGTTGGTTGCTGCGCTATTCGCGATCCACCCTCTGCACGTCGAATCGGTCGCCTGGGTCGCCGAGCGCAAGGACGTACTGAGCGGCTTCTTCTTCATGGCCGCGCTTCGCGTCTACCTGGGCCGCGGCGGACCCCTGACGGCGCGGCGCTATATCGGAACACTGATCTGCTTCGCGCTGGCCCTGATGGCCAAGCCCATGGTGGTCACGTTGCCGGTGCTGCTGCTGCTGATCGACTGCAGTGGTCCCGGTGAGCGCCGCCCGCTGCTGCGCCTGCTGCTGGAGAAGATTCCGTTCCTGCTGCTGGCCGCGGCGATGTCGATTGTGACGTTCCTGCTGGTGCAGGCGCGCGACATCGGCGCTCCCGACCCGATCCCGCTGTTCGAGCGCATCGGACAGGCCATCGCCTTCTACGCGCTGTATCTGGGCAAGATGTTCTATCCCGTCGGCTTGTCGGTCTTCTATCCACCCGAGGGCCTGCATTTCGAGTGGGCACGCATCGCCGCCTGGGCATTGCTGCTGATCAGTGTGACGGGCGCGGCCTGGCGCCTGCGCGATCGCCTCCCGATGGTGTGGATGGGCTGGTTGTGGTATCTGGTGATGCTGCTGCCGGTGGTCGGCCTGGTGCAGGGCGGTATGCAACTGATGAGCGACCGTTACTTCTACCTGCCCTCGATCGGGCTGTTCGTGGCGCTGGCCTGGCTGCTGAACGAGGCCGTACAACAGCGGACGTGGCTGCGCTGGCCGGTTGTCACGCTGGCGGTGGCCGCAGTCCTGGCCGGCGCCGCGCTGGCCCACCGGCAGACCGCCGTCTGGCGCGACAGCGGTACCCTCTTCCGCCATGCGCTGGAGGTGAATGAAGAGAACTACCTCGCACACCTGAACCTGGGCGTGATGCTCGACGACGCGGGCCGCTCCGTCGAGGCGCTGCCCCACCTGCGGCGCGCGGTCGAACTGCGGCAGGACGCGGTGCATCATTTCAATCTGGCGAATGTGCTGTTCAAGCTCGATCGCACCGCCGAAGCCGCCGTCCACTATCGCGCAGCGGTGAAACGGCAGCCCGAGTTTCCCGAGGCACACAACAATCTGGGGATCGCACTGGCCCGCATGGGCGACCTGCGCGGTGCGCACGCGCATTTCGAGACGGCGATCGAGCAACAGGCGGACTACGCCGGGGCCTGGTACAATCTGGGATTGGTGCAGTTGCGCGAGGGGAAGACCTCGGCCGCCGCGGCCAGTTTCCGGCGAACGCTGGAGTTGGATCCGGGGCATCTGGGAGCGCGGCGCCGACTGGGCGCCCTCCAGGTCGGAAACAGCTAGCCTGCAGTCGAAGCTGTCACTCCCGGGTTCTGACCACGAATGCGGAGCCGACCACGACCAGCGAGACCCCTAGCCCCGGAAAGATCGCCTCGATCCCCCACCACGGTTCGCCGTGACCCAGGACCATCCAGGTACCCGACGTGACGCAGGCTGCAACCATCGAAACGACGACCGTCCGTTCCGGCAGACTGCGTTTCGTATGCGCAAGCGCCAACGGCAACAGCAGCACCGGCGTGCCCAGACTGCCCAGTGTCTTCCACAGGGTGATCACCGAACCGGCGGCCAGGGCCATCGCCGCGGCCAGTACGGCAGTAGCCAGCAACGCCCAGCGGATCAGCGGCAACGATTCATCGGACGCCGCATCCATCCGCGTTCCCCCACGCCAGCGCCCGATCACATCGCGTCCCAGGGTCACCGCTCCGATGAAGGCATAGCTATCGACCGTGGACATGATCGTGGCCAGCAATCCCACCGTGAACACTCCCTGCCAGAACGAAGGCAACACGTGGGCCGCCAGCGCAGGAAAGGCCTGCACCGGATCCGCCAGATCCGGGAGCAGCACACGCGCATACAGGCCCGCCGTGGTCGTCAGGAAGTCGAAGAAGATCCACAGGCCGATCGCGGCGGCGATCCCCCGCTGGGCCACCTTTTCGGATTGCGCGGCATAACAGCGCTGATAGAAAGCCGGTTCGACCAGCGTCGAAAGCGCGATGAAGTACCACACGGCGATCGCCTGCCAACCCAGCCCGCCGTCCCAGGCCAAGTGCGTGGCCGGCAACTCGGCCCGCAGGAACTCCCAGCCGCCGAATTGGACCACACAGACCGGTACCAGAATCAGGAAACCCAGGAACATCAGAAAAAACTGCACGATGTCGGTGGCGACCACGGCGCGCAATCCGCCCCGGAACACGTAGCCCACCGACAGCGTGGTGCCGATCGCCACGCCTGCCCACAGTGGCCAACCGGTCGCAAATTTCAGCAGCACGCCCAACATCAGCACGTAGGCGGCCGGCGCGGTCATCACGAACAGAACCACGGCGCCGATCAGTGCCGCGGTGCGGCCGTAGCGGCGGTGCAACAGGTCGGGAACGGTGAGGACCTCGGAGCGTCGGGCGCGCCCGGCGATGAATACGGCGAAGATCCCGGCGAAGAGATAGTAGGGAACGCCGAAGACCAGCCAATTGCTGATCCCGTGCTGCCAGGTGTACTCGCCCACGCCCAGGATTCCGCCATACCAGGTCGTCACCAGCGAGGCGGTGAATGCCGGCAACGTCAGGCGGCGGCCGGCCACGATATAGTCGGCCGCGCCGGAAGCGGACTTCCGGAACAGGCGGGCCACGGCGTAGAGCAGGAACAGCGCGTAGGCAGCGCCGGCCAGGGAAATCACGCAGGACTCCGTTCAGAAACGATGCGAGAAACTACCGGCCGGGCATTTCATCCATGACCTCGGGACCCAACTCGCGGTCGACCATCACCAGCAGCGAACCCTCGCCGACGGAGATCAACAGCGGCGACATGGTCACCCGGTTGCTGATCGCCGCGGGTCCCTGCAGACTCAACGTCTCGCCCAGCAGCGGATACATCGCGCCTTCGAGCGTCACTCCGGAGACTTCACCGCTGAGCGGCAGCAGAGAAAAACGAGTGCCCGGCGTCAACTCCCACGAGACCTGGCTCTGCGACCCGAGCCGGATGATGTCCGAATCGTGCCCCGCGACGCAGATGTTCACCTGATCGGCGAAACGCTCGAGCAACTGGAAGTTGTAGAAGGTATGGTCCTCGCGCCAACCGGTCGCGCCCATCAGGACCACTTCGCCAATACCTCGCTCGGCCAAGAAGAGCAGGGCCTTCTCGCTATCGGAGGTGTACTGGTCGTCGACCTGCAGAAAGCGCGGGCCGTCGCGTCCATTGAGGATGCGTCCGGCCAGCGAATCGAAGTCGCCGATGACGATCTCGGGGATGCGCGGCAGATGGTCGTACGGGTGCCCCGCCGCATCGGTGCAGATGAACAGGTCGGCGCCTGTCAGCCAGTACTCCAGCAGCGAATCGGGGGGCGGCGGGCCGTTGCAGAGTACAACGGCCCGCGGGCCCTGTTTCGGGAAAATCGGGCAGGAGGCCCCGCCCTGTTCGGGATCGTAGTCAGACATCAGAAGTTAGCGCTCACTCCCGTGGCAAAGTTCCGGCCGGGGCCGGTGGTGTACCAGTTCTCTCCATAGTAGTATCCCCAAGTTTCGTACTCCGTGTCACTCAAATTTCTCAGATGCACGAAAACAGTCGGGGACGCTGAACCTGCAATTCCCAGTCCAGACAGGTCCCACCACAGCGACAGATCGATCGTCGCCCACGCATCGATGGTGCGGGCGTCGTCGCCGGTGTTATCCAGGTATTGCTTGCCCGTGCTGTGAACTCGCACGCGCGAACGCAGTTGTGGCGTCCACTGGGCGTCCCAGTTACCGGATATCAGGTATTCGGGGAACAGCGAAATCGGATTGCCGGAGTTGTCCACTTCGGTATCCGCGGTGCCGTCCCAGTCCGTGTCCAGGTACTGGATAAAGGTATCGAATTCATCCCAGGAGCGCGAGGCCGCCAGCGACAGCGTGTGCTCCCGGGCGATGCGCGCACGCAGCTCCATCTCCAGGCCCTGGTGCAGCGTCTGCTCGGCATTGCCGCGGATGCTGCTGCCGTCGTCGTTCACGCCACCGTAGGCCACGATCTCGTCCTCGAACTCCATGCGGTAGCCGCCCAGCGCGAAGAACAGATTCGGGCGCTGCCACGAGAAGCCCAACTCGTAGTCCGTCACGCGCTCTTCCTGAACGTAGGGATTCGACCATTCGACGTACTGCACATCGCCCTGCGCGTTGCGCACTTCGCGGCTCGTGGCGAACAGCGGCTTGCTGCCCAGATCATCGGCGCCTTCCCAGATATTGAACAGCTCGTTGTCCGTCGGCTCGCGATGATTGATGCCCCACGAGCCGTAGGCCTGTACGGCTCCACCGGCGACCTCGCCCGCGGCGTAGTTCAGGGCGGCCTTCGGGTTGAAGAAGTCGTAGTCGACGGTGTAGCCGTTCAGCAGGTCACCGGTGAAGTTGCCGATCTCTTTCTGGCGGAAGGTGTATTCCTTGTGCTGGTAGTGCAGATCACCGGTCACGGCCAGCGGGCCGAATTGCCAACGCTCGTTGGCATACAGCGAGTACTGGTCCTTGTCGCCGGTATACTGATGGTACTTCCAGGGCTCGACGAAATCATCCGGCGTAGCGCCCTCGGCCCACAGCACGTTGCCCCAGTGATTCGAGTGGAAGGTGTACCAGTCGCCGCCAACGAGCAGACGGCCGTTTCCATGCGTCCAGCGCGCGTGCGGCACCCATCCCGAGTGCTCCTTGCGCACCCATTTGCGGCGGATCAGATCGGCCTCGGCGGAATCGGCGTACGCGTAGCCGGGCATGCGGTCCAGAGAATAGGCGGCAGTGCTGCGGCCGTCCTTGAAGTTCTCGTAGAAACCCTCGCCCCGGATGTAATAGAGGCGATTGGTGATTTCCAGGTTTTCGCTGAGGTACCAGGTGTTGTGCAGTTCGTAGTGCGGCTGGCGGAAATCGTCGATGGCATTGTGATAGGTCTCGACGTTGGCGCGGCGGTTCTCACGCAACGTCGATTCGGGGACGGCGTCCCAGGCGTGGTGCGTCACTTCACGGCCGGTGTAGAGATTCGCCTGGGTCACGGTGCTCTCGGTCTCGTACAGGCCGCTCCAGAAAACGGCCCAGCCGTCGTGGCCGGAGCGGTCGCGGTAGCCGTCACTTTCCTGCTGGGACAGGCGCAGCATCGAGCGGAAGCCGCTGCCCTTCACGTCACCCGTCTGGTACTGCAGCATGCGCTGCTTCGTGCCGTAGCTACCGGTGCTCACCGCCAGCTTGCCCTCGGGCTGCTCGGTCAGCGTACGCGAGACGATGTTCACGGTGCCGCCGATGGCGGTCATGCCTCCGACCGAGTTGGTGACGCCGCGCTGTACCTGCACATCCTCCAGGCTGCTGCCCAGATCGGGCAGATCCACCCACCAGATCTGGTGATCCTCGGGATCGTTGAACGGAATCCCGTTGAACAGGACGCCCACGCGCCGCTGATCGAAACCGCGCATCTTCAGGTACGAGTAGCCCAGGCCGCCTCCTGCATCGCTGTAGGAAAAGACGCCGGGTACGCCCTGCAGCAGAAGCGGGAAGGCGACGGCCGGCTCGCGCAGTTGAAGGTCTTCGTACGAAATGTTGGTCACGTTGAGCGCGTCGGACTGGCCGTAGCGCGAAGCGGTGACGACCACCTCTTCGGTGAAAGTGGAGTCGGCCCCGGCATTCCTCTCGGAGTCGACTCCCGCAACGGAAGTCGATGGGGCGAGGGCCGAGGCCGACAAGACAAGAACCAACGAAATGTGGATAACAAGCGATCTCTGCGAATCGTTCATCAACATCTGCATGGCGCACCCCTTCGGGTTGACCAGGCGGGAAAGCTGGGGAAGGCACAAAAAAGCCGCCACGAAGACCGGGGCGGCGCAAATTGCGTCCCGTTTTCCTACGCCGGCATGATCCGGGTCAGGTTCCAAGGGTTTTTCTCAGGCCACCCTTTGTGCGGGTCGGCCACCCCTAACGGTCATGGGGCACTGTAATGGGTCGGGCGGGGGATGTCAAACCGGAGCAGCGGCGAGCTGATCACTGGAAAAGGGTCCTCAGGCCCCGGAAAGTCGATTCTTCCTTCGCTCCCCTGCGGTGGGTTCGCAGATCGTTAACCAGCTTACCCCCCGGCGATACCCAAATAGCCTGTTTGAGATGTCGAAAGGGAGGCAGGTTCGAGAAAAACTGATCCGCCTATTCCGGGTTGAGGTCGGCAATGCGCTTGGGCCCGGCTCTGTGTTTTCAACTCAGCCAAAGCGGCCCCGGCCCCACGATCTTCTGCAACTCTCGACCCGAAAACTCGGTGTTCTTTCTGGGAAACAATCTACCCAGACTTTCCAGAGAAAGAATACCATGGAAAAATTCTGTCTGAGCTTGGTTCTGGTGGTTGC